>NZ_JBZRPK010000078.1:0-923 GCF_058382125.1 Haloferax sp. s1 | reverse complement strand
TCAGGGACGTGATGGGCGCCGAGAGGCGTCGCGTCGAGGTCGACGTAGGATGCGGCGGGGACCGTCTCCGTCTCCCAGGCGGCGTGGGCGAACGGGGTAAAGAGACCGTGCGCGACGAGTGCCGTCTGCGGTTGGTCGTGCGGTTCGAACTGGTAGTCGAGTTCGTCTCGTCGAGAGCGCGGGACGTGGTCGAGACCGTAGAATGCCACGTCGCCGACGACGTACGGGTCGCTCCCGAGTCGAGTCGCCAATCCGAGACGTTCGAAGAGGTCGAGCCATTGCCCGCCGCGTGTCGACTCGTGGTTGCCGACGATGGCGAGAAACGGTATCCCGGCGTCATCGAGGCGACGAAGCGCGGCGAGCGTTCCGAGAAGGTCGGGGAGTTCGGGACGGCGGTCGTGATAGAGGTCACCTGCGTGGATGACCGCGTCTACGTTCTCCGAGCGTGCATCCGCGACGACCTGTTCGAAGGCGTCGAGGAAATCTTGGCGGCGCTCCGGCGAGTGGTACTGCTGGTACCCGATATGGGTGTCGCCGGTGTGTATCACCCGTGTCATCTGTCTGCAGGTTCGCCACCGCTGCTGAAAACGGTTGTGCGACCGGACTGAAAGTGGTCAGCGTCTCGAATCTGCGTTGATTCGTCGGCATCGAGCGCCTCGCGGAGTCGAGAAAGGTCTGAAAGGAGCGCACTGCCTTCGCGTGCCCACTCGTCGTGTCCGTTTCGTGCTGCGGTGCCGACGGCACGTCGGAGCGTGACTTCACCACCATCGTCGAGAAAGCGCGCTGCCGTAGAGATATCCGAGAAAGCATCTCGCGCGGCGGCAACAACATCAGTTGGTGGCTGTGGCTCTCGAGGTGCGTCGGAATCGGCGTCAGCCTTTAATGACTAGCTGACGGCGATGTGGTCAGTACCATACCTGCCT
>NZ_JBZRPK010000079.1:0-927 GCF_058382125.1 Haloferax sp. s1 | reverse complement strand
GATTTCGTTCCGCCTCCTGCCACGCGGAAAGCCGCTCGTGCTCATGTTCCAAAAGGAGTTCGGCGAGCGGATGGCCGCCGAATCCGGCACGTCCGAATACGGCAGACTCTCGGTAAGCGCCCAGCACTACGGTGATGTCGAAGTCTGCGAAATCGTCCCCCGAGAGGCGTTCGACCCGAAACCGGCGGTTCAAAGCGCAATCGTCCGCGTGACGCCGCGTGACCCGGACTACGAGGTCGACGACGAGGAATTCTTCTTCGACTTCGTGAAGGCATTGTTTACCCAGCGTCGCAAAACCATCCGAAACGGCATCCGAAATACGTCGCACATCTCCGGACTCTCCGACCCAGAAGCCGTCGTCGAGGCGGCCGACGAGGACGTACTCCGGAAACGCGCCGGAAACATGGCCCCCGCGGAGTTCGCCGAACTCGCTCAACTCGCCGCGTCCGTCGGCTTATAATCCATGACACTCCCCGCGCTCGATGCGCTTTTGACCCCGCTGTTGCTCCGTTCGACCAGTATCGCCCTCCAGACTAACGGGTTCGTGGACTTCGAAGCGTGGTTCCCCACGTTCGAACTTCGCCTTGCTGCCAGTATCTTCGTCGCCGCCGCCGTTATCGCAATCTGGCGACTCGGCGCTCGTCTCCACGATATGGACGTTGAAGGGGTTTCTTCCCCTGTCTGGCACCTCGGGGTCACAGTGCTTCGCCTCACCGGTGTTGTTTTCGGTGGTACGTTCTTATTCGCGGTCTGGTCGCTTTCGGGCGACATCGGCACGCTCTCCGAGCAGTACAACCTCGGAAAGGAGACGCTCATTCGCGTCAGTCTCTCGGCCGCCTTCCTCGTCGGCGCGTACGTGTTGACATCGGTTCTCGGACGGTTTATCAAGGAAATCGCGAGTACACGCCCCGAGATATCCGACCACCA
>NZ_JBZRPK010000635.1:0-11174 GCF_058382125.1 Haloferax sp. s1 | reverse complement strand
GGGTATGTCAAGCGAACTGAAGCGGGGGCTGGAAGGTGTGCTGGTCACCGAATCGGAACTGAGCTTCATCGACGGCGACGCGGGACAACTTATCTATCGGGGCTACGATATCGAAGACCTCGCTCGCGATGCGAGCTACGAGGAAGTGTTGTACCTCCTGTGGCACGGCGAACTTCCGAATCGTACGCAACTCGACGAGTTCTCCGACGAACTGGCAGCCCACCGCGACATCGGCGACGGAATCCTCGACGTGGCACGCGAACTCGCCGAACAGGACGAATCGCCGATGGCTGCGCTTCGAACGCTCGTTTCCGCGATGTCGGCGTACGACGAAAACGCCGACTTCGAGGACGTGACCGACCGCGAGGTCAACCTCGAGAAAGCAAAGCGCATCACGGCGAAGATGCCGTCGGTGCTCGCGGCCTACGCTCGGTTCCGGCGCGGTGACGACTACGTCGCGCCGAACGACGACCTGAATCACGCCGCGAATTTCCTCTACATGCTCAACGGCGAAGAGCCGAACGAGGTGCTGGCGGAGACGTTCGACATGGCGCTCGTGCTACACGCCGACCACGGACTAAACGCGTCGACGTTCTCCGCGATGGTCACGTCGTCCACCCTCTCGGACATGTACAGCGCGGTCACGTCCGCAATCGGGACGCTCTCCGGGTCGCTTCACGGCGGCGCGAACGCGAACGTCATGCGGATGCTCAAGGATGTCGACGACAGCGACATGGACCCCGTCGACTGGGTCGAAGACGCACTCGACCGCGGCGAGCGCGTCGCCGGATTCGGCCACCGCGTCTACAACGTCAAGGACCCCCGCGCGAAGATTCTCGGCCAGAAGTCCGAGGCACTCGGCGAGGCCGCAGGCGACATGAAGTGGTACGAGATGTCGGTCGCAATCGAGGAGTACATCAGCGAGGAGAAGGGTCTCGCACCGAACGTGGACTTCTACTCCGCATCGACGTACTACCAGATGGATATCCCCATCGACCTTTACACACCCATCTTCGCCGTCTCGCGTAGCGGCGGATGGATTGCGCACATCCTCGAACAGTACGACGACAACCGTCTCATCCGCCCGCGCGCTCGGTACACCGGGGACAAAGACCTCGACTTCCCGACGCTCGACGAGCGGTAACAAGGCTGGACAACGGGGCACGGACTCTTTTTCAGGTACTACTGAAGAGCGGCGCGTCCAGTACCTGACACTCCGCGAGTCGTCGTCTTTGGACGGTTATGGGTTCTCTCTCGGTTGCTTTGTCCGACGCGGAGTTCGAGTGTCGGAGGTGTTGTACGGCTCTGACGTCCGCATCTCGACTACGACAGCACCACCCACACATCGCGGTGGGTATCGCATCGTGCGTCGCCGACGTGATGGGGACGACATACGAATGACGAGCGTCAGACGCATTCCTCATGTCGCCGCCGTCTTGCGATTTTACTTTCACTCCGGGTGGGGGACGTTTATATACTCACAGGTCAGTAGACAACATGCACGTCACACGCGTGCATTCCCCCTTTCCCCCTTTCCTACGTCGACAGCGGTTGCGCTCTGTCGCCAACGTCGTCACGAGAGCCACCCCGATGGAGACTGTGCGGAGTGACATCACGAGACCGAAGCAAGCAAATCCCGAACGATTAAACACCAACCCCATCGATTTCCGACCATGCTCTCTCTCGCCGATATTCACGCCGCTCGCGAACGCGTCGAAACTGTTGCTCGGTGGACATCTCTTGAGTACTCCCACACATTTTCCGACATCACAGGTGCCGAAGTGCACCTCAAACTCGAAAACTCACAGCGGACGGGGTCGTTCAAGATTCGCGGTGCGACGAACCGCATCACGACGCTTTCCGAGGAAGAAAAGGACGCAGGTGTGGTGACCGCAAGCGCTGGAAACCATGCACAGGGGGTCGCACTCGCGGCGACGCGCGCGGGCGTCGATTCGAAAATCGTGATGCCCGAGCACGCGCCAATCTCGAAGGTGAAAGCCACGGAGCGGTACGGCGGTAACGTCGTTCTCCACGGTACCGACTACGACGAGGCCCAAGCGAAGGCTCACGAAATCGAGGAGGAAGAAGGACGAACGTACGTCCACGCCTTCGACGACGAGTACGTGATGGCCGGACAGGGGACCATCGGACTCGAAATCCTCGAAGACTGTCCCGACCTCGACACGGTCGTTGTCCCCATCGGCGGCGGCGGTCTCATCTCCGGTATCGCAACGGCCATCAAGGAACAACACCCGGACGTGCGTGTCATCGGCGTGCAGGCCGAAGAGGCGTCGAGTGCCGCCGACTCGCTCGACAAAGGGTCGATTCAGACGCTCGACGAAGCCGACACCATCGCGGACGGTATCGCAGTCCGTCAAATCGGGGGCAAGACGTTCGAGGTCATCCAAGAGCACGTCGACGAGGTCGTCACCGTCTCCGACGAGGAAATCGCGGTCGCGCTCACGTACCTCCTCGAACGCTCGAAGACGCTCGTCGAGGGCGCAGGTGCCGTGGCGCTTGCCGCACTCGTCTTCGAGAAATTCGACTACGAAGCCGACGAGGTCATCGTCCCGACGCTGTCCGGCGGGAACATCGACATGAACACGCTGACGACCGTGCTGATGCGCGGTCTCGTCGAGACCGGACGGTATCTCAAGGTTCGGACCGAACTCAAGGACCGCCCCGGGTCGCTCGAACAACTCATCGAAATCATCGCCGAGAAGAAGGCGAACATCTACGCGGTCCGCCACGACCGCACCTCCAGAAAGATTGCACTGAACGCGACCGAAGTCGAACTCGACCTCGAAATGCGCGGGTCCGAGCACGTTGAAGAGCTTCTCTCCGCTCTTCGCGACGAGGGATACGAAGTCGAAGTACTCGACTAACTTCGCCAATCGGTCGTCGTCCTGACACCCTTCTTTGCTGTTCGATTATGTAAAATTCGCCAGCCTCAAGCCTTCTACGATGATTTTCAGATTCTGGGAAGCACGACTGCATTAACACCCCCTGCATACAGAGGTATTTTTACGGGCACCCTATTGCCAGCCGGTAGTCCGCCCCGCGGTCCACCCACCCCCAACTATGCTCGACCCAGTCATCGCCAGTCGGCTGCAGTTCGCGCTCACCACTATCGTCCACATCATCTTCCCCGTGATGAGCATGGGTCTCGCACCCTTCCTCATCTACTTCACGTGGAAGGATATTCGCACTGACGACCCGGTGTACGAACAGCTCAGGCGGTTCTGGACGAAGATTTTCGCCATCTCCTTCGTCGTCGGGACGGTGACCGGAATCGTTCTCGAATTCGAGTTCGGGACGAACTTCGCCGCGTTTTCGACCGCCGCGGGCGAGTTGTTCGGCGGCCCGCTGGCTACCGAAGGGATGATGGCGTTCATGCTGGAAGCGACGTTCCTCGGGGTGTTCGTCTTCGGCCGCGAGAAGGTCTCGGACGCCCTCTACATGGTTTCGGCCGTCGCCGTCGGTCTCGGAACGTGGCTTTCTGCGGTCTGGATTCTCGTCGCCAACTCGTGGATGCAGACTCCCCGCGGATTCGAACTCGTGCGCGAGAGCGACCAACTCGTCATCTCGCTCGTCGACCCCATCGCGGCCTACGCTAACCCGCGGTTCCCGTGGATGTTCGTCCACATGCAGAACGCCGCGGTCCTCTCGGTCGCGCTGTTCATGGCCGGCGTCGCAGCGTACCACATCTGGCAGCGCGGCATCGACGCAGAGGACAACCAACAGAGCGCGCGATTCTGGCGGAAGACGCTGAAAATCGCGCTCGTCGTGCTCCTCGTGACCGCGCCGTTCCAAGCGATTCACGGCGACGCCTACGGTCGCCACGTCTACGAGACACAACCGCAGAAGTTCGCCGCCATGGAGGCCGTCTGGGAGACAGACAGCTACGTTCCGGAGTACCTCTTCGCCGTCCCGACCAGCCTCGAACACATCACCGACCCGCGCGCTAAGGAACTGCTTGGTATCGGTATCCCCGGCGGCGCGTCGTGGTTGGCCAGCGGCGGCAATCCGCAGGCCGAGATTACCGGCTTGAACGAATTCGAGACGGAGGCTCCGCCGGTCGCCATCGTCTTCTGGTCGTTCCGTCTCATGGTCGCCGCCGGCTTCTGGTTCATCCTGCTCGCCTTCTGGGCGGCGTATCGCTGGTGGACCGACGAGTTGTACGACGACGACCTGTTGCACAAGGCGTTCGTCGGCTCGTCGCTCCTCGGTATCTTCGCCGTCGAAGTCGGCTGGATCGTCACCGAGGTCGGCCGCCAGCCGTGGGTCATTCAAGGTGTATTGAAGACCCAAGACGGCGTCTCACCGGGACTGACCGGCTTCGAGGCGACCCTCACGCTCGTCGGGTTCGTCTTCGTGTACACCGGCCTGCTCGGACTGTACACCTACGTCATCCGGCGCATCATCCGCGAGGGACCGCCATCTGTCGATGGGACCAGTCCCACCGAGACTGCGACACCGTCGGGGGTGAGCGGCGATGACTGACTACGGCGCGTTCGCCACCGACCCGCTTTTCGGCCTTCCGCTCGAAGAGCTATGGTTCGGTCTGGTGTTTTTCATCCTCGGGATGTTTCTGTTCCTCGACGGCTTCGACTTCGGCGTCGGGGCGCTGTTTGCGACCCGCGACGACGAAGACGAACGCGAGACGCTCTTGGCCGCTATCGGACCGTTCTGGGACGGTAACGAGGTGTGGCTCGTCGTCTTCGGCGGGGCGCTTTTCGCCGCGTTTCCGGCCGTGTACGCCAACCTCTTCAGTCGTCACTATCTGCTCATGTTCGCCATCCTCGGGGCGCTCATCCTCCGCGGACTCGCTCCCGAGATGTACGAACAGCGCCACGACGAGACGTGGCAGACGTGGTGGGGCCGGTCCTTCGTCGTCGGCAGCGTGAGCGCGCCGTTCTTCATCGGTGTGTTCGCCGCGCACTGGCTCCTCGGAATCGGCTCGTTAGTGTCGCTGCCGGGCGTCGTCGTCGGTCTCGCGGTCGTCGCACTCACCATCGTCGCGGGCGTCGGCTTCCTCGGAATGAAGACGCGCGGCGCACTCCAGCGCGACGTGGTCGAATACGGCCCGAAAGCGATGGCCGCCTACCTTGCGCTCGTTGTCGTCACTCTCGGCTACCTCGTCGTCTTGCGTCCGGACCTCGGCGTCATCGCGCCGATTCCACTGGCACTCGTCGTTATCACGCTCGTCTCGGCTGGCGGGTACCTCGTTACGCTCCGAGAAGAGCGGTACACGCTCGCGTTCGGGACCGTTCCCGTCCTCGTGTTCGCGTTCGTCGCGCTCGTGGCGGTGCTCATGTTCCCGATGGCCGACCCTGCAGTCGGGTTGACCGTCTCGGACGCGATTATCTCGATACTCCCGCTGAACATTATGAGCATCGCGGCTGCGCTGTTGTTGCCGCTCGTGTTCTCCTACTTCGGCATCCTGTATTCGACCTTCAGAGGTCCCATCGAAACGGGTGAATCGTACTCCTGAACGCACATAGAATCGCTCACACTCCATCAACCAACCCTACAGGCACACATCAACCATGGTCACACTCCCTTCCACCGAACCCACCCTCGAATCGTTCACGAACCCACTCACGCTCCTCGGCCTCTTCTTGGTCGCACTGAGTGTCGTCGTCGCCGGCGTCGCGCTTCGTGAAGGCGACGTTGTCACCGCCCTCGGAATGGGGTTACTCCTCACTTCAGGCGTGTTTACGACGGGTATCGGGCTATCCGGGAAGTCTATCTAAAGTCGACGACCGCTCGGACGTTCCCGCGTAATTTATCATGTCGTGGCGAAACGTGCCGCGTATGAAGCGCGTCATCGAGACAGACGAAGCGCCGGCCGCAGTCGGTGCGTACAGTCAGGCAACGACCAACGGTTCGCTCCTCATCACGGCGGGACAGATTCCCATGACGCCGGAGGGCGAACTCCTCGACGACGAGGACATCGCCACGCAGACCAAGCAGTCCCTCGACAACGTGATGGCCATCCTCGACGAGGCCGGCGCGGACGCGGGCGACGTGATGAAGACGACCGTCTTCCTCAACGATATCGACGACTTCGACGAGATGAACGAGACGTACGCGACGTACTTCGACGACGAGCCGCCGGCCCGTTCGGCCGTCGAAGCCGGAAACCTTCCGAAGGGCGTCGGCGTCGAAATCGAAGCTATCGCCGTCGTTCCGGAGGAGTGAGTCCTCGGGGTCGGTCCGCGCTCGCGTGGGGTGCCGTGAGTTTCCTCCTCATCGGCGTCCTTGCACAGGGTGCGGCCCTCCTCGGACTCGGTATCGAAGCGGCGGTTGGGGCGGTCGCCGCGGTGGCGGTCGTTGCCGGCGTCGCCGTCGCGGCCATGACATACGTCATCGAACCGCGAATCGAACGGAAAGGAAGGGCTTAAATTATCCAGGCGGGAACGTTGCGTTGTAAGCCAGGATGGCCGAGCGGTAAGGCGCACGCCTGGAAAGCGTGTTCCCTCTGGGATCGGGGGTTCAAATCCCTCTCCTGGCGCTTCTTCCGAACTCAACTCACATAGCAGCGCGTCTCGTCGCGCTGCGGACGGCGAGTTCGGTCATGCGCCGACTGAGGGGGTTTGAACCAGGGAGCGAGCGACAGCGAGCGCCGAGGTTCACGCGAACGAAGTGAGCGTGAGTACGTGAGTCGCGGACCTCTCTCAGCGTTCAAATCTTCTCCAAACACTTCTCCAAGCCACAAATCGCGGCTCCAGTAACAGAGCGGCAACCAAAACGCCCGCCGAAGCCGTCCTTATACGCACCCCAGAAACCTAACTCCACCCCTTGGTTTTCCACGGTCGGGAACCTTCGGCGGGACCTATTCCCGCCCCGTCGAACGTACTACTGCGGTGTGACTGCCACCCCAACTGTTTCGCACCCCCCGCTGGGGTTCCCACCCTGTGGCAGTGCCTGTATCAACATTCCGGACAAAACATTCATCCCTATGGGAAGCAATACCACGACTGACAATGCCTGACACCAAATCTGGCCGCGAGAAGAAGGGCCTCAACAAACGGACCCAACTCACGAGGCGGCTATACAGACAAGAGTTAGAGGTGTTAGACGAAGAAGACGACGAGCCGACGCTCGACGATACTTCTGGTGAGTTCCTCGCAGACGAACTTCCCGAAGACGACTGACCCCGCGGGCGGCAGTAACTACTCGACCACGCGAATTTTTATCGACAGCATCGAAACCCCAGAGCGTGCCACACCGCGCGAACTACGCGACCGTATTCATCGGGTCGCATCTCCATCCCGCTACCGAGACGCTGAACCTCGACTGGGCCGACGACGCCGGCGACGAGACCGCCGCATTCGAGTTCGACGTCCCAACCGACGAACCACACGACCCGTATCTAGGAATCCAGGCGTTCGACGTGAGCGAGTATGGCCACGAAATTCGAATAAACGGCGAGTCGCTCTCCGGGTTCGACATTCCACCGGGAGACGGCTGGCAATACTGGGTCGATACTATCACGGGTGCGAGTCTCGTCGAGGGGACGAACACGATTCGAATTGTCCGTGATGACTCGGGCAACGACGCCTTTGCCATCGGAACAGTGACAGTCCACTGGAAAGAACCGACTCCCGAATAGTATATAAAACAGGTCGAAACAACCCCAATCGCGGTGTGCAATAGCATACCAAAATAAGGTTCGAAACCACACAGAGGTTAGCTCAGTCACTTGATTGCGTGCGAATTGAGCCTGGTCGCACGAATCTGCCATTTGCGCCACCAGCACAATGTTTATATAGAATCACAAACAATCAGCGGGTGTCTATGAGCCAGCGAATGCAACAGGGTCAGCCGATGATCATCATGGGTGAGGACGCGCAGCGCGTCAAAGATCGCGACGCGCAGGCGTACAACATCCGTGCCGCACGCGCAGTCGCCGAGGCAGTACGTTCCACACTCGGTCCGAAAGGGATGGACAAGATGCTCGTCGATTCGATGGGCGACGTGACCATCACGAACGACGGCGTCACCATCCTCAAGGAGATGGACATCGACAACCCGACGGCCGAAATGATCGTCGAAGTCGCCGAGACGCAGGAAGACGAAGCTGGCGACGGAACGACGACCGCGGTCGCTATCGCGGGTGAACTCCTGAAGAACGCAGAGGACCTCCTCGAACAGGATATCCACCCGACGGCAATCATCCGCGGCTTCAACCTCGCCTCCGAGAAGGCCCGCGAGGAAGTCGACGACATCGCAGAGCAGGTCGAACCCGACGACGAGGACCTCTTGAAGAAGGTCGCCGAAACCTCGATGACGGGCAAGAGCTCCGAGCTCAACAAGGAGCTTCTCGCGGACCTCATCGTCCGCGCCGTCAAGCAGGTCACCGTCGAAGCGCACGACGGCTCCCACGTTGTCGACCTCGAAAACATCTCCCTCGAGACGCAGACCGGTCGCTCCGCGTCCGAATCCGAACTTCTCACCGGCGCTGTCATCGACAAGGACCCCGTCCACGACGACATGCCGGTCCAGTTCGACGAGGCCGACGTGCTCCTCCTCAACGAGCCTGTCGAGGTCGAAGAAACGGACATCGACACGAACGTCTCCATCGAAAGCCCCGACCAGCTCCAGAAGTTCCTCGACCAGGAAGAAGCGCAGCTGAAGGAGAAGGTCGACCAGATTGTCGACTCCGGTGCTGACGTCGTCTTCTGCCAGAAGGGCATCGACGACCTCGCCCAGCACTTCCTCGCGAAGCAGGGTATCCTCGCGGTCCGCCGCACGAAGAAGTCCGACATCAAGTTCCTCAAGAACATCACGGGCGCGGCCATCGTCTCGGACCTCGACTCCATCGAGGACGCCGCCCTCGGTCGGGCCTCCATCCGCCGCGACGGCGACGACGAACTGTTCTACGTCGAAGGCATCGGCGAAGATGTCCACGGCGTCACGCTCCTCCTCCGCGGTTCGACCGACCACGTCGTCGACGAACTCGAACGCGGTGTGCAGGACGCCCTCGATGTCGTCGCCTCGACGGTCGCCGACGGCCGCGTCCTCGCCGGTGGCGGTGCCATCGAAGTCGAACTCGCCTCGCGTCTCCGCAACTACGCGGACTCCGTCTCTGGCCGCGAGCAGCTCGCCGTCGAGGCGTTTGCGGACGCACTCGAACTCGTCCCCCGCGTTCTCGCCGAGAACGCCGGTCTCGACTCCATCGACACGCTCGTCGACCTCCGCGCAGCCCACGAAGAAGGGCAGGTCCGCGCTGGCCTGAACGTCTTCACGGGTGAAGTCGAAGACGCCTTCGACGCTGGCGTCGTCGAGACGGCCCACGCGAAAGAGCAGGCTGTTGCCTCCGCCTCCGAAGCCGCGAACCTCGTCCTCAAGATTGACGACATCATCGCTGCTGGTGACCTCTCCACCGGCGGCGACGACGACGAAGGCGGCGCACCCGCTGGCGGCATGGGTGGCATGGGCGGTATGGGCGGCATGGGCGGCGCGATGTGAAGATAGGCCAGTAACAGCCCAATCCACGTCCACACCGACACCTGCACCGCGCGACAGACCGCTTATTTTTCGGACAGAAAACATATTCCGGCCTGCCGAGTAGCCGCAGCTATGCCCTCCAGACGCGATTATCTCGCCGGAATCGGCGGCGGTCTTGGGTCGGTGTTTGGACTGTCCGGATGTCTCAGAAGAAGCGGCTTCGAGGCACCCGAACCGCTGTCGTTCGGTGAAGAAGCGACCGTCGGCGACGTGACTGTCACCCCGAGACGGGCGCATCCGCAGGCGTCGTTTTTCCACATCGTCAACGTCGATTGGGGTGCAATCGAACAATTGGACAGCGAGTGGGTCGTGTTCGTAAGCGTCTCCGTTCGCGCGGAGTCGGGAGCACGCCCTGCAAGCGAGTCGTTCAGACTCGTCGCCGCTGATGAGAAGTTCGCGCCGCGAGAGCAAGTTGGTGACGCTCCTCTCTACAACATCTACCCGGACGATAGGATGGCCCACAACGCATACCCACCGGATTCGGGAGAAATCGGATGACTTGCCTTCACCGTTCCAGTAGAGTACGAGTCCGCATCTGAACTCACCCTACAGTTCGAACATGGGGGTTCGACCACCGAGTGGTCGCTTCCTGCCGAAGCCACCGAGCGAATCGCTGGCCCCCGCCCCACGTTCGAACTCGTCTCGTTCGAAGGGCCGAAACAGGTTCCCGAGAATGAGGTCGCCGAGTTGACGATTACGGCTCGAAACACCTCGTCCGTCGATGGCGTCTTTCGAGGTTGTCTCAACATGACGGGAATGTACTCGTCTCACGAGTTCACACTCCCAATCGAGGCGGGAGCCGAAGAGACTGCGACGCAACAAATCGACGTGTCGAGCTACGTCAGTAAGCGAAACACCTCGTTTTCGTGCTACCTGCGAACCGCCGAAACCGAGCGAGAGCTATCGATTGGAGTCGTCCCCCAATCCGACAGCAGTTAACCATGTTAATAAGTCACACTCTCGACAAGTTGGAGAATTCTCTCACTTTCTAACAAAGACTTAGACTTGCATCCAGAAATAGAACGAACTAAGTAGGAGGTACGGGAACGTATCCCCATGCGCAAGACGCTGCTACTGAACAAAGACGACGTTCACGAGAACGTCCAGATGCCGGAACTCATCTCGGCTATCGAAGACGCTTTTGCGGCCTACGAGTCTGGAGACGCCCAGATGCCGCCGAAGTCCTACATCGACCTGCCGCAGTACAACGGCGACTTCCGGTCGATGCCCGCCTACCTCGACGCGGGTGACTGGGACGCAGCAGGCATCAAGTGGGTCAACGTCCACCCCGACAACGGCGAGAAGTTCGACCTGCCGACCGTCATGGGCACGATGATCTACTCCGACCCCGAGACGGCATTCCCGCTTGCGCTTCTTGACGGAACGGAACTGACGATGCTCCGTACGGGTGCGGCCGCCGCCGTCGCTACCGACCACCTCGCCGTCGAGGACGCCTCCTCGATGGGTATCATCGGTGCCGGTGTCCAGTCGTACACGCAACTTCGCGCCATCAGTGAAGTCCGCGACATCGAGGAAGTCATCATCTCCGACCTCGACGAAGAGCGCGTCGCCGACTTCATCGACGCCTTCGAAGACGACTTCGACATCCGCGCCGGTTCCCTCGAAGAGGACGCCGGATGTGACGTTCTCTCGACCGT
>NZ_JBZRPK010000080.1:0-929 GCF_058382125.1 Haloferax sp. s1 | reverse complement strand
GGCGGCACCCACCTTCGGGCTGAGACCTAACACCGCGAGGATGGCGCCGGCGACGCCGACGACGTGACGACTCATCACGCCGGTGAAGTTGACGATACCCACGTTCTGCGAGAACGACGTGACAGGGAACGCGCCGAAGATAGATGCGACCGAACTCAGCAGTCCGTCCGTCAGTAATCCACCACGGAACTCTTCGTCAGTCGGGTTTCGACCCTCTGCAGCCGTGATGCCGGACATGTCGCCGACAGTCTCCATCGCGGACACCAGAAAGAGGAAGGCAAACGTAACGATGGGAACCGGTTCGAACGAAAGCCCGAACGCACCGGGTTGGGGAATTGCGACCCACGCGGCACTGGTGACTGGCCCGAAGTCAACGACACCGAGCGGGATAGCGACAGCGTAGCCGACGGCAATACCAGCAAGCGTACTCAGAAGGCGCGTCGCTCCGTCCGTAAAGAGGTTGAGCGTGATAGCGACCCCGAGGACGAGCGCCGCGAGTCCGATGTTGTAGGCCGCACCGTAGTCGGCGGCACCCACGCCACCGGCTGAGTAGTCCATCCCGACGGGAACGAGATAGAGGCCGATGATAGCGACGACTAACCCCGTCACAAGCGGCGGGAAGAAGGGTTTGATGCGGTTGAACTGCCAGCCGATGAGTCCTTCGACGACGAATCCGGTGACGAGTATCGCGCCGAAAACCGCACTCAAGCCGTAGCCGATTCCGACTGTCGCCGCCGCGCCGACGAACGTGAAACTCGTCCCCATCACGATGGGGAGTCGCGACCCGACCGGGCCGACGGTGTAGGCTTGCACTGCGGTCGCCAGCCCGGAAAATAGGAGCGCCATCTGAACGATGTACGCGGTATTAGCCGCGTCGAGTCCGACTTCACCCGCGACGATGAATGCGACCGCAGTCGCCGGTACAATCA
>NZ_JBZRPK010000636.1:0-11179 GCF_058382125.1 Haloferax sp. s1 | reverse complement strand
ATAATAGATACGTGTTGCTCAGAGTAATCGACAGGCAATACGAGATGACATCCAATAATAGGGTGGCCGTTATTGGGGCGCTCCTTCCGACGAGCGCAATCTAATGGGGTGCCATCTCTGGCTCATTTTCTCACAGAAGGTTGTGTCATACCACGGTTCGCATACCCAGACACCGCCCACCAGAACAGTTCATTCCGTGTCAGTGCGGAGATCGAATCTTGCTGTCCGTGGCCCATGTGGGAACCTATGCGATGACTTTTCACTTGTTGATTCGTGCTCCAGACAACAAGACATCTTGAACTGAGAGGTCAAAAAACAAGCTCAGTGTGTCGAGTGAGCAGACGATGTCCAACTATACGAATCGGACTCGGTAGTCACCATGAATTTTCTGTAGTTACAAATTTGCCGTAGATTACTGAAGACCGATACCCACATCACCCGGCTAGATAACAACATGGCAAATGTGTAATATAATTTTAATTAATTATATATTCTTATAGATTGACGTTAAGCTATGAGTGATGATGGCCGGCTCCCAGGAATAAACCACCTTTCAGAAACGTATTTTGATGCTTGGGAAAATTTTGGTGAAGGTAAATTCACACCAACTGAGCTAAGAAATGAACTTCTCAAAGAAAGCACAGAACCAGATAATGTTTCAGACGAAAGCTCACTTTACAGTAGCCTATACCGGGGGGCAACTATAGGGCTCGTGCGTTTTCACGGAGATAAGACATTTAGCGTCCAAATTACTCCAGAGGATTCAGAAAAGAACCGACACCAGATCGCTACGAATCATATTGACCGGCTGTGGGAAGAAATCAAAAAGGAAGAAAAACGAAGAAAAGAAGGTGGAGAAAGTGAAAAGGAGAAGTCAGTTCTGGCATACGATGACAACTCGTATGTTCGTACCTTCGTCGGTCGTAATACGGAAATTAAGGAGAATTTAGAAGGCTACTTCCAAGCGACATTTGACTCTGAAGAGCATGCAGGAGTCGTTTTAGAAAGTTGGACTTCGGTCGCAGATGCAGCCGATGAATTAGCGGATGATCTTACTGATGACGAAGTAACATCGGAGGCCGGGTTATTGTATAGGTTTG
Organism: Haloferax sp. s1; assembly: GCF_058382125.1. Taxonomy (NCBI): domain Archaea; kingdom Methanobacteriati; phylum Methanobacteriota; class Halobacteria; order Halobacteriales; family Haloferacaceae; genus Haloferax; species Haloferax sp. s1. The sequence continues at coordinate 10,079 of NZ_JBZRPK010000636.1, read as the reverse complement.
ATAAAGCGGGAGAGGAAGTTACTACGGATGAAGAAGGTGAGAAAGTACTTCGAATTTACTTGGACGAGACCCGGTTCTCGTAAATAAGTGGACGAGCTGAGTAGTCACACCCCTCTTCTGGTCGAAATGTGAGAATCTGTATGATACTTCCTGCAGAATAGAAAACCACCAGACGGTGGACTTCGCAATCGGGGTGATCAGATGTGCACCAGGTTCGAAGACAGTGCCGGTCATCACACCCCACGTCTTTACGATCTTCATACACCTCTCTTCGGGAGTCCTATCTGAGGAGACCGACGATAGAAGTAAGGAAACGACACCTATGAGGGCTGTTCGCGTTAGTGGCCGCAGAGTCACCGACGGCGGGGAGTGGGATTCGAACTTCTCTCCCCGAATCATTATCACGACCTATCAAAAATCGACAGACATGATACGCGACCCCCGAGTACTCGATGACGAGGTCGTCCCCGATCACGAACTCGTGCTCCATCGTCGCGATGAGATGGATACCCTTCTCTCGGCGCTGCGTCCCCGGATGAACGCCCGTGATCACGTCTACGCCTTCGGTCCCACGGGAACGGGAAAGTCGACGCTCGCGAAGCTTGCTCTCACCCTCCTGGAAGAAGACGGCGAGGAGTTCGATTCGACAGTCGTCAACTGCTGGGAGCACCCGACCCGAAGTGACGTCCTTCGCGCCATCGCGAGCGACCTCGTGAGTATCCCAGTCAACCGCCACTCAACGCCGACGGCAGAGCTCACGTCGCGGTTGACCGACGAACCCGACCGCCCGCGCATCGTCGTCCTCGACGAGGCTGACCAGCTCGCTGATACGGATGTTCTGTATGACTTGCATCGAGCGCCAGCGCTGTCGGTCCTCTATATCGGCAACGACGAGGACGATCTCTTTGCAGGCATGGCCGACCGGGTTCGAAGCCGGGTGAGCACAGGCCGCCGGATAGACTTCGAACGCTACTCAACGCAGGAACTCGCCGAAATCCTTCAGGCCCGTGCGGACCACGCTTTCCGGTCAGGAGCGGTGTCGACGCGACAGCTCGAAGCCATCGCGAGCGCTGCCGAAGGCGACGCCCGGACGGCGATTCGGTCGCTTCGACTCGCTGCAGAGGCGGCGACTGAGAACGGCTACCTTCGAATCTCGGATGCGAACGTCGAGGACGCTATCCCCGATGCTCGCGAAGAGTTGCGCCAGAAGAGTCTCTCACAGTTGACGGCCGAGCAGCGGCTCGTCTACGATATCGTCCGTGACTACGGCCCGATCTCGCCGTCCGAGATCTACGGAAAATACACGGACCGCGTCGAGGATGCGAAGACGAAGCGGACTGTGCGGTCGTATCTCTCGAAGATGCGTCACTACAACCTCGTCGAGCATCACGGGTCCCGGTCGAACCGGACGTACACTGCTATCGGAATCTGAAAGCATATTATACCGAACTCATTCAGTCTGTCAGCGCTTTTTTGTACACTCCACCCATGGTATGCTGTATGCCAACACCGTGCGAGAAGTACGTTCGTCATCTGATTCGAGAAGAAACCTGCCCCGCTGGAGGATGTAATTACAGTGGTACCGCAATCCAGGTGAACAGCCACTTTTTCGGCACCAAAGACAATACGCACGAATTAGCAAGGATTGCTGGTCGAGGGGAGCGTCTAATGATGTCACCAGACGACATCTGATACCACTCGTCACTGGCGTTCTTCTCTATCGGAAACTGAAATTTCCTATCGGAAATTCCGTTCTTCTCGGGGCATAGAGTATTGTGAGCGTGTTGAAATCAGCAGATCACGATTCCTATCGGAAGCTTCGGAAACGACCCCATTCGCCTTATCGGAGTCCTGCCCAATCGTGATTGTGTGCAGTCTTCGACACACCCCACGAGTCCCTGTGGTCAACCCCCCGCTGACGCCCGCACCTTCCGTGTGAATCGCTACGAACTCGGCTACGACGTGCCGATCAGTCAGGCCGTCGTCGAAGTCGACATTCGACCGAGTGTCGTCGACGTTCGCGACGCCACACACCGCTGGACCGTTCGCGATGGACGGACCATTCGGTCTCCCCTCCCACGTGGCCGCGCCGAAGTCGTCGACACACCACCAGCATGGCTCGTGGGCGTGTTGGAGCACGTCGGACTGCACACTTTCGAGGGCGCTGAAAAATGTCGTTAGTTGTCGGTGTCGTCGGTTTCCTCAAGCGTCGACGCGTCGAGTTCCTCGTTGAGGTAGCTTCGGCCTTGGTCAGTGAGGCGATACAAGCCACGGCTGACGACCTCCAAAAGACCATATTTGGAAAGAACCCGGCAACGCTCTCCGGCGTAGTTCGCGTGAGTGATGTCGAAGTCAGCCAGCGCTTGCGGGGTCATGTTCCCCTCATCTCGTATCGTTTCGAGGATGGCGTCGTCGATTGGACGCATCCAGTCTGCACGTCCTCTTACCACATCCCCCGATTTTACTGTGGAACTCATAGTAATGCCGGTGTCAAATCCTATGCGTTGTGACTAAAAGTATCTACCGTCACTTCCGAGTTATCCGCTTGCTAACTCAAAGTAACCTATAAGTAAAGAGGAACATAACAGGAGAATGGAAGTCGCGAACGCACCGCTCGGAAAAGGTGCAACGGGTGCGCCAACACCCGTCACGTGGCTTCCGGATCACCCGCTTCGCTGGGGATTACCAGCGAGCGTACGAAAGCCATGTTTGGATACACAAGCGACCGGATTAAGGATTCGGTCACGACCCGACTAGCACCGCTTGTCTGCGACGGTGGGACCCCCGTCGAAGACACCAAGAGAGACAACACTGAGTCCTTCACGGGCACGGTCGTGATGGAGCCCAACGACGAGGGACACATCATCCTCGACGACACTGAAACGACCCAGAGTGTCATCGTCGACGCGACTGACGGGACCGAACTCGGACTCGGAGACGACATCAAAGCGGCCGGACCAACCGACCCTGACGGACGCATCATCGCGACGGACGTGGAGCACGTCGACCGCGATCTCGTCACCGACGGAGGGTCACGATGAGCACCGTCGACGAAAGCGCAGTCACCGACATCGACCTCGATGAGTTCCTCGCTGGTGAGGACTTCCTTTATCAGCGACTCGGCGGGGGTGTCGTCCTCGAAGGCCGTAACGGCGAGTGGATCACGTGTGAGAACCCAATGGAGGTTCGCGAATGAGTGGAACGGCCACTCGACAGGGCGGGCTCAACGCCGAAGGCTCGCTCATGGAGTTCGAGCCTCGGATTCGGACGCTCTCGGTCGCCGTCGACGAACACGGCTACGAGGCGACCGACGACCAACTCGAGCACATCGACGCCATCGCGACCGAACGGATCGTCCTCGACGAGGACCTCCCCGGCCTTGGCCGGGATGTCGTTCCCGAAGGGACGCTCACTGAGATTAAGAGTGCGATGGTCGTCTACGGCCGCAATCAGCGCCGTGGTCGTTACACGCTACGGAAGCAACAACACAAGACGCTCCGGGATTCAGGTGGCGTCTATGTGTTCATCGTCTGCACGCCCGACCCAGCTCGCGAGATTATCGCCGTGAAAGTTGTCGCTCCCGAGGTTGTCGACCTCCTCGATTGGTCGTGGCGCGAGGCAGAGGGCATGACGGTCACCCAAATCGCGTGGTCACAGATCTTCGATCCCCAGGAGGTGGAGGGTCGATGACACTCACCAAAACGCTGCAGTCGCTCGAACGTGGTGACAAAGTTCGCGTCGAGGCTGTCGCTCAGGCGTGGAAGATGCCGTTTTTCGTCATCGACGTCGAGAAGCGCCACGGCCGCACGACCGTGTTGCTTTCAGACAGTGGTGGTGAGACTGGCGCTGTCACTCATCTCCTGCAGCACGTCGGTGGCGACCACGTCGAGATGTGGATCATCACGAGCGGTGGGACGGGCGACCTCGAACCCCGAGGCCGTGTAACTGCGCTCGAGAACGCTGGTCGCGCGTCACTGGAGAAGCTCCTCCGAATGGCGACTCCCGACGAACTCGGACTGTCACCAGAAGGCGAGCGTGAGGTGGCACGATGACGCGTTCCCAACGAGCGGCGCTCGTTCACCTCTTGATCGTCGCCACGTACGCCCTCGCTGTGGCCCTCATCGTGGTGGTGTTTGGATGATGGCCGCCGCACAAGGTGGCGAGTGGTCTCGGCAGGATGGCGTCGTTATCGCCCGCCTGCGCGACGGTGGGGTGTCGCATCCCGAGTGGCGACTCCAAACCCGCGGACCGGAACGCTGGGCCAACGAGAACATCCGCGTGTTGTGGCGTGAGGGCACCCCAGTCCCGTCGCACTCGTCGAACGGCACTATCGTCCGCTATCACGAATCGTCCGGCCTGTTGCTCATCGCCGAGTGGGGTTGTCTGCAGACCGTCGTCCCGCTGTCACGGTACGCTGAGCGCGAACAGCAGCAGGTCCGAACCGAAGCCAACCGGATGCAATCATGAGTACGACAAAATCATCCACCAACGAGACTGAGACGCGCGAAGAGTCGCTCCGTAAACTCACCGAGAAGTTCGACGAAGGTAGCGATATTCACGAACTGGCGTCGAACTACCTCGCTGCGTATCAGGAGGACTGCGAATGAGCGTCGCCGACAGCCGGTCGGGGGTCGTCGTCGATGGCGTCAAGGAGGACCCGCAGTTGCCGTCGGGTCGCAGGGTCGGTCTCCTCGACGAGTCTGTCGACGACGTTGTCACGCTGTTCGTCACGTTGCCGTCGTGCTTCGGGCGTCGCGGGTTCCCCGCAGTTCGGACAGTGCTGATGATGCGGGGCGACGATCTCGTGGCAGTTCCCGCAGGACTTTCGGACCGGGTTGGACTCGGCGGTCGGCTCGCCGATCCCCGCTGCGCCGAAGATGTCGTCGTTGAGCTCCTCGGCCGTGACGTGAACGTACGTCTTCCACATCGCGGTGTCGAGCGCCCAGTGGACGCGATGCTCGATCTGCGTGCGTGTGTAGCCCTCGCGGATCATCCGCGTGATCGCCGAGTGGCGGAAGTTGTGCGGGTTGGTCGGCTTGTCGATGTCGGCGCGCTCGCTGGCGTTGTTGAGGATGGTTCGGAGGTGCGACACGGAGATCCCGCCGTCGTCCTCGTCGACATCGTCATCGAACCCCGAGATCTTGTGAAACAGCGCCGCATCGGGCTCGTTGGGCCGGGGATGCGAGGTTCGGAGGTAATTCCGCAACACCGCTCGGGAGTCGATGACTGGGTAGGGCTTGATGTCCGCGCCCTTGAGACCGAGCGCTTCGTCGTTCGGCTGGTAGGTCGCCCGCTCGCCGTCGAGGTCAACGTCACCGACGCGGAGGGACGCGACGAGCGTTCGTCGAGCGCCGGTGTCGGCGAAGAACTCGATGAGGGCGACATCGCGAGTGTACCGAGCGGCGTCGGTGAGTGCGTTGATGTCCTCGGGGGAGAGCATGTCGTCGGCGTCGACGGTGTTTCTCGAGACCGAGGCGACGTCGACGTCGTCGGCCCACTCGTAGTCGAGGAAGTCCCAGAACATCTTGCAGATACGCTGGGTGTTCTGGAGGGTTGCATCACTCATGCCGTCGTCACCACGGCCGTACTCGCTGGAGTGCGAGAACTCGAAGAACATGTCGCGAGCATCGTCGATATCCATCTCGACCAGCGGCATGTGCGCTCTGCGAGCGGTGACACGGAGCTGCTTCGCGTACTGCAGGAGGGAGGAGACAGTACAAGTCGAGTCCTTCGCGGTGATGAAACGCCGGATTGCTCGACGGTCGACGTCGGGGATATCGGCGTCGTCGAGTCGGCCCAGTTCGTTCTGGAAACGCTCTCCGAAGCGGGCTGGGTCGGTGGGCATACACCCCTGTTCGAGGTCGGGTTACATGTTCTTTCGCAGCGTAAAATGATTACTTTTCCTCGGAGCATGCCACCGTCTCTCGGAGCCACCGCGAGCCAACCACACCCAAAATACGGAGGGTGTCCCGCGGACGGTCACGAAACAGGCAGGGTTTTGAGACAATCAGGCGAAGAAACAGTAACATGAGCCCCGGGCCTGTCGTGTACTGGGTACAGGGTGGAGACAAACTGTGATGCTCAATGACGACCGCATGACAGACCAACTGGAACTCGTTTCCGACCGCTTCGACTTCCTCGACACGTTAGACGAGGGGACGCTCGACAAACGCGAACTAACCGAAGCGCTCCCGTACTCACGGTCGACTGTCGACCGGGCGATTCGCGACCTCATCACGTCCGGACTCGTTCTCGATGTACAGAACGGGTACACTACGTCACTAAAAGGACGCTACCTCGTCGCCCTGATTCGGTCGTTTTACACAGACGCACAGGATGTCCTCGAATTCGATTCGTTCGTCGCCGAGGAGACTGCTTCGTATCCGCTACCAGTCGACGTGCTTCTCGGGGCCGACGACTCGACCACTGCGACTCCAGCGTCCCACCCGCTCGACGCGCTTGGAAACAGGTTGTCGATGACGAATCATGGGACGTTCGTGTTCCCATACCTCCCGAGTCAGACGTTCATCGAACAGTTCACGCAGTGGCTTACCGATGGGCACTCGTGTCGGCTCATCGTGCCCGAGTCAGTTATCACCGCCATCTGGCGAGAGTTCCCAGAGCTTCTCGAAACGATACAGGCCGTGCCCGACTGCGAACCCCGCGTCGGGGACGTTCCCCCGTTCGCCATCACACAAACAGCGCTCGACGGTGTTCCACACGTGACTATCGTCGTCTACAGCGACGCCGCACAGATTCAGTGTGTGATACGGAACACGACAAAACGGGCCGTGACATGGACCCGTCAATACGTCCAATCGCTCTGGGAAGCAGCGACTCCGTTCGACCTGAGTGGCCGAGTTGATGGCGAGGTCAACGACGGACGGTCCGGCGAGTCAGCCAATCGAGAACCCACCGATAAAACGGACCAAACACTCGCCGATAAAACGGACCAAACACTCGCCGATAAAACGGACCAAGCACTCACTGGTGAGACGAACACGACGACCGTTGCGCCCGAAGTCGATACCACAGGGACGGGCATTCGAGGTGCGAAGCTCCCGACGACACTCCAATCACAGGGTCTCGTTCGGCTCTCTCCGGCGTACTTCGACCGGGTCGGTGTTTCGCCACCCCTGGCCTGTTGGCGTGCGGGATTCGACCTCGGTGAAGTTCGTGCCGGGTACGCATTCGACCGCGAGCAGCAAACCGAAGACGGGCGAAAGAACGTAACCGACGAGCTATTCGCTCGGCTTCGAGCGAGTAACGACCACGTCGTCATCGGCCCGCCGGGTGCAGGAAAGAGTACGGTGTGTATGTCCGTCGCCTGCCGGTGGTACGAGCGAGAGCAAGGCCCTGTCCTCTACCGGAAAAGCGGCCAGCGGGAACCACTCACTGCGACTGCACATCTCGGGTCGTACCTCGCCGAAACGCCCGGACACGTCCTCGTCGTCGTCGAAGACGCGACTCGAAACGAGGCAAACGCGGTGTTCGAACTCGTCCGCGAGTTCGCCGACGATGACCAAGTGACCTTCCTCCTCGACAGTCGAGAAAACGAGTGGCGAGACGGTACGCTTCGGGGGTCTGCACGCCTCGAATCACACCGAACCCAATCGATTGACGTGCTGTCCGTTCCGGGCGTCGACGCTCGCGAGCGCGAACGCATCGTCGAACACTTCGAAACCACGGTCGGCAAACGTATCGACATCGACCCGGACGAACTTCACCCGAGCGACCAGGACGAACTCACCCCTGGAGAGATGTATCTCTTTTTCCACCGACTGGCTCGGTACGTCGAACCAAGCACTCATGGCGACGCTGCACCGACGAGCCTCCTCGACGACATCGACGAAGTCTACGACAGTCTCGAACGTATCGATGACGAACTCGCAGTCGACGTTGGTGTGCTCGTGAACCTGCTGAACGCCTCGGGTGTCGGCGTCGACCTCCCTCTCGCGTATACACTGTCGTCTTCAAGGCAAGGGGAATCAGTCGTAGAAGACGCACTCGACGCACTCGAACGGTCAGTTCTCTACTCTGCCTTCGGAGACGACGAGGCCGAACGGGTCCGAGCAGTCCACGAAACGTGGTCCACTCGTTTCCTTCAACGACTGTTGGACCTCGAATCCGAGCGACGTGCACGACGGCGATTCGAGCGCTGTCTCAGTGCGCTCTTTTCGCTCGTCGACGACGAACGCGCGAGAGAGAACGTCCAGTCGGTGTTCGGCGGCACTGCCGACATCATTCGGACCATCGAATCCGACCCGACGACGTGGGGTAACCGGCTCGTTCGAAACGTCTTCGAACTCGGCGTCAACACGCCGACGCTCTCGGAACTCTACGCCGAGACGGACTATTCGGACGTTGCTGTCCCTCGTGCCTGCGATCCCGAACTTCAACTGGACGCCCGACGGTGGCGCGCCCGGATGTTCGTAAACAGTGGAGAGCTTGGCCGGGCAAAGCGTGAGTTCGAATCGCTCATCGAACTCGACGATAGCGTGTTCGACGAGGAGATGCTCATTCAAGCGCACGCGGACGGATTTGCTGGGATATCCGAAGTTTCGCGATATCGTGGAGAGTTCGAGTGTGCACGCGAAAGCACATACAAGGCGCTCGAACGGTTTGAACAGATAGACGATGCTGTCGGGCGAAGCGACGTGTTAAATGCGCTTGGTAGTATCGAGGCGCAAACCGACAATCCAGAGTCCGCAAAAACACAGTATGAACAAGCACTTGCGCTTCGCCGGACTGTCGGTGACGACGCACGAGTTGCGAGTACACTCGCAAACCTCGGTCAGGTTGAAGTGACACTGGGGAGGTACGATAAGGCACGCGAGCACGCACAGACAAGTCTTCAGCTGCGAAGGGAGGCCCAGTATCTGTGGGGAGAAGCAATCAGCCTCGATCTCCTCAGTCGTATCGAACTCGAAAATGGAACGCTAGATGAAGCAGAACGATATCTGAAGCAGGCAACAGCGATTCGCCGGAAGATCGGCGATTCAATGGGTACAGCATTGGCATCGAATAACCTCGGCCGAATCGAGCTCGAACGTGGTACACTTGACGATGCACGTGCACGCTACGAAGAACTCGTCGAGACATTGGACGATAAACAACTCGAGTGGGTTCGCGGATGCGCCCATCACGGTCTCGCCGAAGTACTACTTGATATGGGCGAGGCCGACGCTTCACTTAAACACGTTGACATCGCGAGCGATATACTCGAACAAAACGAATCGAAGCTAATCGAGGTCGAAGTAATCCGCGCTCGTGCACACCTCCAGCGCGGGGAACGAGAACGGGCTCAAGCCCTCGCTGAGGAGGTACTCGACCGAGCGGAACACTCGGCTCAAGAACCGGAGGCTCGTGCAAATGCAGCGCTTGGGCTTGTTCTCGTTGCCACGGGAGAGACAACGAACGGACTTTCTCACCTCCGAAAAGCCGTCGAAGTGGCCCCCACGAAAGTCCTCGAGGGACGCTGTCTTCGTCAGTTAGCCGATGCACTCTGTACCGTTGGACAACCTTCGGATGCACTCGATACACTCGAACGTGCTGCGGAGTGTTTTTCGGCCGTCAAAGCCCGGGTTCGAGAACGGAAGACTGCACTCAAAGCACTAGAACTCGCCCACGAACTCGACGACCACAACTCGAAGACCAATTTCGAAGCACGGCTCTTGCAGTGAGGGCAATGGGGGAGACCCCACTGCTTCCGATACGTCTGTGTGTTTCTTCGCGTACTTCCTGTTATGTGATTGATGGCTGATAGATGTCTCTCTAGGCTGTGTCGATGCAGGAATTGAGAAAGAACAAAAACTGACAGCCGTGTGTCGAGAGCGACGCAGTGGCTCTCGGAACGATAACGTAACTGAAGAAAGCCAAGGGCCGGATTTGAACCGGCGGCGGGCGGCTCTGCAGGCCGCTGCGTTAGGCCGAACTCTGCCACCTTGGCGCAGTTAATCGTATCGCAGTCTTGTGCTTAAGCCTGACGGTGTGTGGCCTGTGTCGGGGGTTTTCACCACTTGAACAGGTACCGAGTGCTGCGGCTGGGGGGTGAGTAGTATGTGCGAGCAGTCTAACTG
>NZ_JBZRPK010000081.1:0-939 GCF_058382125.1 Haloferax sp. s1 | reverse complement strand
CGACCTGACCCGAGAGGAGATCATCGAACTCGGTACCACGGTCGGCGCGGACGACTACGATGACCTCGCGGGCATGGACGTCGAGGACCTCGACGACAACGAGGTCAACATGCTCGAAACCATGCTCACCGACGACGACAGCACGGAATCAGGGAGTGAATCATAAGACAGCCAGACCGAGATAGACAACCGCAACTCGGCCGTATCGGATTGAGAAGGTTCTTTCGCGGCAGCCGGCCCAGCCCCGCCTTCCACCCGGGCGGGGTCGTAGCGGAGCCCACACCTCGAATTTATTCCAGAATTCATAGACAACGACCAAGCACACGACACGGAACCCCACAACTAATGAAATACAGACAGCGGTTTGCACTGGTGACGTTCCTCGTGGTCGGCCTGCTTGTCGGCACCGCGGCGCCGGCGGCAGCTGCGGGGACGGGGACCGTCGCCAGTGCCGCACCCGTAGCGGACCTGTCCGGTGACGACCTCTTTAGCGACCACGAGACGGTCGCAGATGACGACGATGGCGACGATAGCGATGAGGTAGAGGTCGACACTGAGGATGGCGAAATCGAACACGACGGCGACGATGCCGAAGTAGAGGACGACGAAGACGATCTCGACTTCGAGTCCAACGAGGACGATGACGAAGTCGATATCGACTTCGACGAGCAAGAGATCGAGCAGGACGGTGATGATCTCGAAGTAGAAGACGACGAAGACGACCTTGACTTCGAGAACGACGGAGATGAGGTCGAAGCGGAGTCCGGCGACCACGACATCGAGCAGGACGATGACGACCTAGAGGTCGAGGACAGCGAGGAAGACCTCGACTTCGAGAGTGACAACGGCGGCGAGACAGTCGACGTTGAGAACGGCGACGAAGAAATCGAGCAGCGCGGCGAGAGCGTCGACGTCGAAACCGACGAGGTCGAGTACGAA
>NZ_JBZRPK010000637.1:0-11207 GCF_058382125.1 Haloferax sp. s1 | reverse complement strand
GTATCGACGTGACGGTCGTACTCGACAGAGCAGACAACGAGCTGACCGGCGCAGCAGCGCGGCAGCGACGTATTCTTGCAGCGACGGACGCGGCGGTCGTTTCTGGAGGACACAGAGAGATAGCACACCATCTCGAAAATACCGAGGTTGTCGTGGACGCGGTCGTCGGCTACGGACTCACCGGCCCACTCCGTGGGACGGTGGCGACGCTCGTCGAATCCATCCCGGAGGATAGTCGCGTTGTTTCGCTCGACGTTCCGTCCGGAATCGACGCAACGACCGGTGACTCGCCGGGTATGGTGGTTGCCCCCGACACGATACTCACGCTGGCGCTCCCGAAGACCGGATTAGTCGGGACGGAGGCGGCTGCTGGCGACTTGCTCCTCGCCGACATCGGGATTCCTCGCGGCGTGTACGACCGACTCGATATCGACTACACTGACCCCTTCGACGGTGCACGTCGCGTTCGGCTGCAACCCGTTGATAAACCCGACTAACCGACCGCCAACGTCGGGGTGTCACCCCCACACTGTGTTGCGTTTTAACATACCACTAAGCACAACATTTTTATAGAATCACAAACAATCAGGCGATGTCTATGAGCCAGCGAATGCAGCAGGGTCAGCCCATGATCATTCTGGGTGAAGACTCTCAGCGTACGTCCGGACAGGACGCACAGTCGATGAACATTACAGCCGGCAAGGCTGTCGCCGAGGCCGTACGCACCACGCTCGGCCCCAAGGGGATGGACAAGATGCTCGTCGATTCGTCGGGCCAGGTCGTCGTCACGAACGACGGCGTCACCATCCTCAAAGAGATGGACATCGACCACCCCGCGGCCAACATGATCGTCGAAGTCTCCGAGACTCAGGAGACCGAAGTCGGCGACGGCACGACGACGGCCGTCATCATCGCCGGCGAACTCCTCGACCAGGCCGAGGACCTCCTCGAATCCGACGTCCACGCGACGACCATCGCGCAGGGGTACCGTCAGGCCGCCGAGAAGGCCAAGGAAGTCCTCGAAGACAACGCTATCGAGGTCACCGAGGACGACCACGAAACCCTCCAGAAGATTGCCGCAACGGCGATGACCGGTAAGGGCGCAGAGTCCGCGAAGGACCTGCTCGCCGAACTCGTCGTCGACGCCGTGCTGGCCGTCAAGGACGAAGACAGCATCGACACGGACAACGTCTCCATCGAGAAGGTCGTCGGCGGCACCATCAACAACTCCGAACTCGTCGAAGGCGTCATCGTCGACAAAGAGCGCGTCGACGAGAACATGCCCTTCGCCGTCGAGGACGCCGACATCGCCATCCTCGACGACGCACTCGAAGTTCGCGAGACCGAAATCGACGCCGAAGTCAACGTCACGGACCCCGACCAGCTTCAGCAGTTCCTCGACCAGGAAGAAAAGCAGCTGAAGGAAATGGTCGACCAGCTCGTCGATGTTGGCGCCGACGTCGTCTTCGTCGGTGACGGTATCGACGACATGGCGCAGCACTACCTCGCGAAGGAAGGCATCCTCGCCGTCCGCCGTGCCAAGTCCTCTGACCTCAAGCGTCTCGCCCGCGCCACGGGCGGCCGTGTCGTCAGCAGCCTCGACGACATCGAAGCCGACGACCTCGGCTTCGCCGGCTCCGTCGGCCAGAAGGACATCGGCGGCGACGAGCGCATCTTCGTCGAAGATGTCGAAGACGCGAAGTCCGTCACGCTCATCCTCCGCGGCGGCACGGAACACGTCGTCGACGAACTCGAGCGCGCAATCGAGGACTCCCTTGGCGTCGTCCGCACGACGCTCGAAGACGGCAAGGTGCTCCCCGGTGGCGGTGCCCCCGAGACGGAACTTTCGCTCGTCCTGCGCGAGTTCGCTGACTCCGTCGGCGGCCGCGAACAGCTCGCTGTCGAGGCATTCGCCGAAGCGCTGGACATCATCCCGCGCACCCTCGCCGAGAACGCTGGTCTCGACCCCATCGACTCCCTCGTCGACCTCCGCTCGCGTCACGACGGCGGCGAATTCGCCGCTGGTCTCGACGCCTACACGGGCGAAGTCATCGACATGGAAGAAGAGGGCGTCGTGGAGCCCCTCCGCGTCAAGACGCAGGCCATCGAGTCCGCGACCGAAGCCGCTGTCATGATTCTCCGCATCGACGACGTCATCGCTGCTGGCGACCTCTCCGGTGGCCAGACTGGTGGCGACGACGACGAAGGCGGCGCACCCGCTGGCGGTATGGGCGGCATGGGTGGCATGGGCGGTATGGGCGGCATGGGCGGTGCGATGTGAGCGTCCCCGGATAGGACACATACACCCACCACCTGACTCGCGCATCGACTCGAATCGTCGGCCCGATTCAGAACCGTATTTTTCTTGGACTCGACCGGAGAGCGACTGCGACGAAGATACTGAACCGAGGTCACTCAGCGCTGCACAGGCCGGTATCTACTCGGACGGTTGCTTGTCGATGTGGTGAACCGCGCTCGGTGAGATGAGTCTCCCGCTGGATACTTCGACCCATCCATTGGCGAGAATTCGAACGGGGCCTTCGTGCAGTATCGTCTCTTTGTCCGCGTCGCCGTAGACGACGGCGTTATCCATTGTTTGTTCGAAGAAATCGTGCATCGGGGAATTAGGGCTGAAGACCATAGTGTCAGTAACTACCCGTCAATTGAAGAGTGTTTGTCACGTCTAAACGGTGAGGTTGAGACAACGGTAGTTGCCGTGAGTGAGTCGAGATGAGCCCCACGACAGGAGGATTACGTCTGTTTTGAAACGTCCCGTGGAGCGCGTCCGAAGAGATACTCAGAGATAAGCAACGGCACGAGGAGTAGTGCGAGTACCAGCATGAGCAATTCAACGTCCACGGGAACGGCCTGCGTGAAGCCGAAATAAGAAGCCAATAAGAGAAGCCCCACGATGAGGTTCAACCCGTGAAGGACGGTGTTCAACCGCCCCCGGTTGGCGAAATTGGACACCAGATTGTACACGAGGACCCCGAGAACCACCATCGCCGCAAGTACGCCAACGACATCCATCATATCTGAAATTGTTCTCCCGAAGCAATAATATATTGATTATCTAACTACTCTGAGAAAGAGTTCCAGTAACCCGCGAGAAGGCTACAGCCGCGATAGAGGTTCAGTTCGCGTTGCTCACGCGACGAGATTCGAACCTCGGTCGCAACAAGTTGCTCCCTGATTCGAATCCCGCGCGGACGGTTCGACACGTCTTGCTGTCGCTCGGTGGACCAACACAAACGCAAAAGGGCGCGACGGGAGTCCCACGAGGCACCGCCGAGTGGGACTCAGGAGCGCCCGCGAAGGAGCAACGCGACTGAGCGGGCGCGACGGGATTCGAACCCGCGGCCATCGGATTAGAAGTCCGACGCTCTGTCCAACTGAGCTACGCGCCCTCGACTCCCACAAATCGGCCCTGCAAGAAAAACGAATCGGGTTCTATCCATCAAACCGATACAACGACGTGACCGCGGGCAACCGATGCAGCATCCAGATGCCGACCGGGAGTCCGATAATCGTGAGCGTGAAGAGGACCGCCACGTTCGCCCACAGCCAACCGAGCCACCAGCCGACGAAGACGAAGTAGACGGCGCGGACGAGCACGGACCGCTGGCCCCGTGCTGGTTCGCCTTCCAGACGCGCTGTCGGCTCTTTCAGCGTCAACACCGTCGGAACGAGGTTGACGAGCGCGACACCGAGAGGGATACCGATGATGGTCGCGTTCAGGAGCCACGCGACGTTGACGACGGCGGGGGTTGCCCACCAGCCAACGAATACGAACCAAAGCGCTCGGACGACGAGAGTCCGCTGTGTCATAGTGAACGTACGCGACGAGAAACGAAAAGGAGCGGGACAAGACGGAATGCGTGTCGACCGCCGATTCAACACGCCCATTTCGGCCGCTCGGAGCGACGTGAAGGGAGGGTTTAACAGCGCCAACGCGGTATCACCGGCTATGAGAGTCATCGGGACGGTCGGTTTGCCCGGAAGCGGCAAGGGCGAACTCGCCGACGTCGCCCGCGAAGCAGGCATCCCCGTCGTGACGATGGGCGACATCATCCGCGAGGAGTGTCGCCGCCGCGGTCTCGACCCCGCGACGGACCACGGGAAGATAGCGAAGGCCCTCCGCGAAGAGGAAGGCGACGACGCCATCGCGGCGCGCTCGCTGCCGGTCATCGAAGAGCATCTCGAATCGAACGACGTGGTGCTCGTCGATGGGCTTCGGTCGGACGTGGAACTCGACCGCTTCCGCGAGGCCTTCGGCGACGAGTTCGTCCTCGTGAGCGTCGAAGCACCGTTCGAGACGCGCGCCGAGCGCCTGCTCGACCGCGGGCGCGACGCGAGCGACACCGACGTCGAGGCACTGAAACAGCGCGAAGCGCGCGAACTCGACTTCGGGATGGGTGAAGCGATGGACCGCGCCGACGTGGTTATCGAGAACACCGGCACGCTGGAGTCGTACCGCGAGACAATCACCCGCCTGTTCGAAGACGGACCGGGGGCGGTCACGGAGGCCGACGCATGATTTACAGCGTCGACGTTCGCATCGAGGCTCCCGTCCGCGACACCGAGGTAACAGACCGCGTCGGCGACGCCGTCGAGAACCTTTTCCCGGGCGTCGAACTCACGCACGAACCGGGAAAGCTCGTCGGCGAAACCCACGAATTAGAGCGCTTTTCCGAGCGCCTACACGAGCAGACCATCCTCGATACGGCCCGCCGGGAGTTCGCAAAACGCCGTGACGACGAGGGATTCTCGTTCGCACTAAAGAAACAGGCCGCGTTCAAGGGTGTGGTCAACTTCTCGGTCGGCAAGCCCGACGAACTCGGCGATATCGAAGTGCACGTAACCGTCCGCGACCCCTCCGTCGAGGAACTCATCGACTACATCGCGCCACCGACCGAAGACGGGCGGCCAATCGACCCCGAAGACCGCTGAGTCGCCGTTTTCAGACGTTTTTACGCTAGGCCACGTAGGTCACGCCACGAGCACGGCGACCGCGGCGGCGATGAAGACGACCTTCAGCGCCGTGTTGACGGCGATAACCTTCGAGCCGAACTCGGGGCCCCAGATGCCGTACTGGAAGGGAATCGACCGCTTGAACGTCGAGACGGCAAAGGAGATGATACCGCCGATGAGCATCGTCGCCACGGCTTGCTTCGGCGTGAACGTCTCGCCGATGGCCGGCGCGATAGTCGCCGCGCCGGTGGTCGTGTCGAACGCGAAGGCGACGACGACCGGCACGGCCGCCCCGGGCAACCCGACGAGGGCGGTCAGCGGTTCGGCGAGTGTCGTGAACGATTCGAGGTCGGTCGTCCGGAGGACGAGCGTGACGAGCACGTAGACGACGGCGAGTCGCGGGACGATGCGACGGAGCTTCTTCCACGTACTCCGGACCGCATCCTCGACTGTTGCTCGTACCGACTCGTCGCTGTCGGTGTCGAGAACAGAGTCAGCTGTGGCGATTTCGCCCGAACCGTCGGTCTCGGCGACGGCCACGGGGGCAGTACTCCGGTCGGAGAGGAAAACTGCGCCAGCGAGAACGCCCGTGATGGTGATTGCGAGGGCAATAGCCGCCCGCGCGCCGACGTACATGAACCCGACTTCGCGGCCGAGGATGGGGATGAGAACCGGCCAGTAGAACGTGAAGATGTGCTGGACGAAGCCGAAGAACGTGTTGATGGTGACAGCTATGAGAGTCGCTCGGTCGTCGAGGACGCCGGATTCGCGGAACTCGGCGAGCATTCCGTACCCCGCCGTCGTGGATGCGGCGGTCGTGACGATGGCCGTCCCAACCTCGTCGGGGAGGTTTGCAGGACTCGTCAGATACCGAGAGAGACCGGCGATTCGCTCGACGAGACCGAAGACGACGACGAGATTCGCCGCGAAGACGCCGACGGCGATGTACGCGGCGATGCGCACGACTCGCGGGAGGACCTCGAAGAGTACCGGAAGGATGGCCGACTGCACGGAGAGTTCTCAGGTCCGAATAAACTAATCGCCGTCGGTCAGAGCCACCCGTCGCCGCTGGGCGGGCGAGGACTAAATGAATAGCTGCGCCACGACGAACAAAACGACGACACCCAACACGTCGCAGACGTTGGTGACGACAGGGATAACGACGTCGTCGGGGTCGAGACCGAACTGATAGGCGAAGTAGGTCGCGGTGAACGTCACTAGAATAGCCAAGATGGCGAGCGAAATCCCGCTCAACAGGGCGACCCAGATGACCGTAGCGAAGGTCAACGCGGGGTCGCCGGAGACGACGAGTGTCGCGAGCCACGCGCCGGCACCGATAACGGGAAACATGGTTACCGCGAGCGCGAGCGTCGCGATGGCGTTTCCGGCGAGTTCGTCGTCACTAGGCGAAAACGTGAGCGTCCCGAGGTGAAACGACGTGGAGAGTCGCGCTGCGAGAACGCTTCCGAGGTTGCCCGCTGTTCCGATGGTGACCGGGACGAGCACGAGAAGCGACGGATACTGGAGCAACTGCGCCTCGAAGCTTCCGAGGACGAGACCACTTCCGAGTTCGACGAGCGTGAGCACGAGCAAGACGGGAAGCATCGCTCGCGTGATGGCGCGGACGGTCCACTCGGTGGGCACGTCAGAGCACCCCCGCGATGGCGAGGACGGTTCTAACCGCGATGAGTAAAAAGAGGATACCGAACACGTCGCCGGTCGTCGTCACGACGGGACCGACGATAGTGTCCGGATTTCGGCCCCGCCGATAGCCCGCGAAGACGACGGTGACGACGACGACGGTGAGAACGATACCCGAGAGCAATCCGGCGACGATTGCGATGCCGACGAGAATCGAGAGTGGAGCGACAGTACTGCCGAGGAACGAAAGGAGGAAAAACGCAACTACGGCGGCGAAGGTGCTCGTCAGCACTCCGTTTGCGAGGGCGGCCGTGGTGGCGGCGCGGAGCCGCTTGTCACCGCTGGTTACGTGCGGTTCGACGAGACCCTGATGGAGTCCGGTTGCGATGCGAGCACCGAGCGAACCGTAGACGTTGCCGCGGGTTGCGAGCAGTGCGGGAACGAGAACGAGCAATCCCGGAACTGCTCGAAGTTCGGCGCGCATGCCGCCGAGAACGACGCCCGCGATGAGGCCCCCGACGAGACTCGCCGCGAGTGCAGGCAAGGCTTCCTTATAGGCCTCGACTGCAACGTCTCGCACCGTCATTGTCGGGTGCGACGGCCTCGAACGTTAAAAGTCGGCGGTATCTCACACGTATGGCCGGTGTGGCACGGGTCGGTAACGGTGTTATGGAAGAACTGAAAACTCAGAACGGACCCATACCGCCGAGACCACCCATGCCACCGCCGCCGCCACCTTGCTTCTGGAGCTTCTTCATCATCCGCTGCATGTCGCCATCGCCCATGCTCTGGAACTGCTTGATGGTCTGTTCCATCATGCGGTGCTGTTCGAGGAGTTCCTGAATCGTCTCTTCGTCCTGTCCCGACCCCTGCGAGATGCGTTTGACGCGGGAGGCACCGACCTTCCGGGGGTTCTCCAGTTCCTCTTCGGTCATGGAGTCCATGATGACCTCGAACGACCGCATCCGGTCTTTGGTCACGTCCATCGCGTCGTCCGGAAGTTGGTCCTTGATTCCGCCGCCGAAGCCCGGAATCATGTCGAGAACCTGGTCAAGCGGCCCCATCTTGTTCATCGCCTCCATCTGCTTTTGCATGTCCTTGAGGGTGAAACTCCCCTGCATCATCTCCTCGGGGTCCCAGTCCTCGTCTTCGGCCTGGGTCTCGGACATGGCGCGTTCGACGCGCTCGGAGAGCTGTTTCAGGTCACCCATGCCGAGCAGGCGGGAAATAAAGCCGTTCGGCTCGAAGCGCTCGATGTCCTGAACGGTCTCACCCATGCCGAGGAAGCCGATGGACGAATCCGTCTCGTTGACGGCGGTTAGTGCACCGCCACCCTTCGCCGTCCCGTCGAGTTTGGTGATGACGACGCCGCCGATGCCGATGGACTCGTCGAACTGCTGGGCCTGTTCTTTGGCACCCTGTCCGATTGCCGCGTCGAGGACGAGCATGTTCAGGTCGGGCTGGACGACCGATTCGATTTCCTCGATTTCGGCGATGAGGTCGTCTTCGAGGGCGTGGCGACCGGCCGTGTCCACGATGTGAACCTCGGCGTCTTCGGTCGCTTCGAGGCCGTCGCGGGCGATTTGGACCGGGTCGTCGCAGTCGGGGTCGCCGTAGAAGTCGACCTCGGCGCGCTCACACATCTGCTTGGCCTGGTCGTACGCACCGGGGCGGAAGGTGTCGGTCTGGATGACCGCCGGGCGAAGGCCCTTCTTCGAGAACCACCACGCCATCTTGGCGGAAGTGGTCGTCTTCCCCGACCCTTGCAGACCGGCGAGCATGATTGTCTGCGATTCGAGCGGAATATCCGTAGATTCGCCGATGAGACCGACGAGTTCCTCGTAGACGATTTTCAGAACGTGGTCGCGAGCGCTCGTACCACCCGGCGGCTCTTCTTCGAGCGCACGGGTCTTGATGGAGTCAGAGAGGTCCATGACGAGGCTCACGTCAACGTCCGCAGAGAGCAAGGAGCGCTGTATCTCCTTGACAATCTCCTGGACGTCGTCCTCGTCGAGGCGGGACTTACCCCGCAGCTTATCGAGACTGCCGCGGAGAGAACTCCCGAGATTATCGAGTACCATTGTCCCCTCCTACGCCGTCGCGTCGGTAAAGGCTTTATCCGTCGCGTTTGCGAGATAACATCACACACCCATACAACACCACACATCTCTGGATGATAGTCGACCGAGGACGCAAGCAACTGAACTCAAGTGCTTCCTGAACCCTGTATTCTTTCTCTCCGAGCAGTGTACGCCCGGTAGATGACGAGCCTCGCGTTCGGACTCACCCTCGGGACCTACCTCGCGTTTTGCGGCGCAGCGGTCGCACTCATCCTCGCTCCCGGTCCCGACACGATGTACGTCCTCGCCCGCGGCCTCGACGGGCGCGAGTCGGGTGTCCGGTCGGCGTTCGGCATCGCAACCGGCGTCCTCTTCCACACGAGTCTCGCCGCGCTCGGTGTTGCCGCGCTCTTCCGTGCGGTGCCCGAGGCGGCGACCGCCCTCCAGTACGTCGGTGCAGCCTATCTCGTCTACCTCGGCGTCGTCGCCCTTCGAAACGACGAATTCGACCCGTCCGTCGAAAACCAGCGTGGGGCGAGTTTTCGCCGGGGCGTCCTCGTGAACGCGCTCAACCCGAAGGTTGCGCTGTTCTTCCTCGCCTTCCTTCCCGGGTTCGCAAGCCGGAGTTCGGGTGCAGGGGTCCAGATGGCGTTTTTGGGCGCGACGTACGCCGTACTCACAGCACTCTATCTCTCAGTCGTCGCGCTCGGAGCCGACAGACTCGGAACCGCCCTCGCAGAAACCCGCGTCACGAGCACCCTGAACTACGTGGGAGCGGGGACGATGCTGTTGCTCGGCATCGTTCTTGCACTGGAATAGAAGGGATGACGGACTGAACGACGGACCGAAGTTGTGGAACCGGTGAAACCGGTACAGCCGGTGCAGTCGGTGAAACCGGTTGTTTCAGTTTACTCCTCTTCGCCGAGGAGTCTGTCGACCATCGCTTCGGGGTCGAACCGCTCGATGTGGTCGTAGCCCTGTCCCACGCCGAGGAACAGGATGGGCTTACCCGTGACGTACGCGATGGAGATGGCCGCGCCGCCGTTAGAGTCGGCGTCGGCCTTCGTGAGAATCGCGCCGTCGATGGCGGCCGCGTCGTTGAACTGCCGGGCGCGTTCGACCGCATCCTGTCCGGCGACGGCCTCGTCCACGAAGATGGTGAGGTCCGGGCCGACGACCCGGTCGATTTTCTCCAACTGCGCCATGAGGTCGTTCGACGTGTGGAGTCGGCCGGCCGTGTCGCCGAGGACGATGTCGATGTCGTGGGCCTCGGCGTACTCGACGGCGTCGTAGATGACGGCCGCCGGGTCACCGCCCTGCTCGTGGGAGATGAGTTTCTTGTCGAGCGCGTCCGCGTGCTCGCGAATCTGCTCGTTCGCGCCGGCACGGTAGGTGTCACCGTTGGCGAGCACCGTCGAGTAGCCCTGTTTTTCGAAGTAGCGGGCCAGTTTGGCGATGGTCGTCGTCTTCCCAACACCGTTGATGCCGGTGAAGATGAGGGTGACAGGCTTGTCCGCCTCGGCGATGCGCTGGTCGAAGTCGAACTGTCCGACGCTGATGACTTCGTAGAGTGCGTCGTGAAGCGCCTCGGAGACGAGTTGGCCGGTACTGTTGACCTGCTTTCGCGTCTCGCCGAGGAGTTTCTCGCGGATGGTGTCGAGAATCTCCTCTGCGACCTGCATCTCCACGTCGCTCTGGAGGAGCGCCATTTCGAGTTCCCACAGGGGGTCTTCGAGGTCTTCTTCCTCGATAACGACTTTCCCCGTGGCGAAGGCGGCAGCACGCTTCAGTCGGCTTGCGTTGGACGACGAGTCGTCTTCGGCTTCTTTCGATAGCGCTGCTTTCGCCGCGTCGGAAGCGAGCGACTCGGGAACGTCGTCCTCGGAATCGTCGTCAGCCTCGGGAACATCGTCGGCCGCGGCCTCGTCTGTTCCGGAGTCCGGCATCGTCTCCGACCGAGCGGTCGCTTGGGAACCCGACGTATCGCCGGGCGGTTCGGCTACCGGCCCGTTTCCGGCGTCGGTGTCAACCGCGGCGGCGTCGGCGTCGGCCGCGTCTGCATCGGCGTCGACTGTCTCCGAACCGGCGTCGGCCGTCTCGGTGTCAGTCTCGACAGCGTCCGAACCGGTCTCGGTCGCCGTCGTCTCAGTGGCTTCGGCATCTGCTACGTCCGCCGCCGGTTCGTCGAGTTCCGCTTCCGCGTCGGCCTCAGCGTCCTCAGCGGCCGCTTCGGCTTTCTCTTCGGCGGTATCTTCGACGTCTTTCCGGAAGCTGTTGAGTTTCTTCTTCAGTCCGTCGAACATCTGAATAATGGGTTGTTGGGATTACTCGTCGTCGCCGTCGTCGCCCTCGCCCTGCATCTGCTGCATCTGCTGCATCTGCTGTTGCTGCATCTGCTGTTGGGCCTGCATCGCCTGCTGCTCGATTTCGTCGCTCTCTTCTTCGAGGTCTTCAATCTGACCGCGGATGCTGGCGATTTCCTCGTCGAGCATGTCCTGCTTGCGGCGCAGGGCTTCGATGGCGGCCGTCTGGTCC
>NZ_JBZRPK010000082.1:0-953 GCF_058382125.1 Haloferax sp. s1 | reverse complement strand
ACGCTGACCCCGGCGGCTTCGAGGAGCGGACTGACACCGAGCGGATCGTCCTGTTCCTCGACGAGCACGACGATCGGGCGTGGAAGGCGGCAACGATCGCCGAGCGGCTCGGGCTGGAGATGGACGCTGTCAGTGCGATCCTCTCACGGTTAAAGGAACGCGGGCTCGTGCGGCACAAGCGGCCGTACTGGGCGATTACGGACGACAAGGAGCGGCTCCACTCTGCCTACCGACTCCACCGACACCACGAGCGAGCAGACGAACAGTACGGTGCGGAACGTCTCGAGGAGCTCCGAACTGACGAGATGGAAGATGTACAGTGACTGCGTTCGAAGAACTGGAACGCGGTGACATCGTTTGGGCAACCGACCCGCTCTCGGAGAAAGGTCGCCCCCTGCTCGTTCTGGGGTCGCCTCGATTCCCGAACCACGGCGTGCAACTCATTACAGTCCTCATCTCCACGAAGGCCTACCACGAAGAATCACTCACCCTCCGGGACGACGACTACGCGGGCGACCCACTCGGGAAACGAAGTCACGTCCTCCCGTGGTCGCTCGCGACCCTCAACAGTGCTGCGGACGTAGATCACTATCTGACATCGCTCGTCGACGAACGAACTGAGGATGTGGCGAGCCAGTTGATCGACTACATATCGTCTTGAGGTGACTGCTCGTTGTGGAGTATCCATTCGTCGACGGGAACAAACGAACATATGGTGAACGGGTACACGTTCGAGTACGGTGATGAAATTCGGGCCCTCTTGCACCGCTTCTCAACTGACGAAGCCGCGGTCGACACAGAGACTGCAGTCATCTACTTCCAGGCCTGTGCTCGTCGCAACCGATAAAGGGACACACAGAGTATGTACACGAGAATAATGGCGTCCAGCACCGATTCCTCGGCGACGGTCGACGACGAGGTCCGCCAGCTCTACGAGCGGTATCAGGCGGCCG
>NZ_JBZRPK010000721.1:0-23556 GCF_058382125.1 Haloferax sp. s1 | reverse complement strand
TTTTCGTTGGGAGCCTAGGCGGTGCAGTACGGGTAAGCTCGTCGGCAGCGGCAGATGTGTACGTGATCTAACAGCTGCTGTGCGTGTTCGATGGCCGCATCACCCTCGACGCCGAGGAGGTCCGCAAGCTCGTGTTTTAGTAGCCGAATTCGGTCGTCGGCATCGCTCTCGTCGACTGTTTCGACAGCCTTCACGCGTCTCCACTTGACATCACCCCGAACGAGTCGTCGGATCGATTCGAGGTCCGTGTCAGCGACTGATTTAACGATTTCACGGAGCCGGCCTCTCGTGACTGCTCTGAGTTCGTCGTCCGTACCCCAGAGCCGAGAGATCTGTTGCTGGCTGAACGAAGTTCCCACTGCCAACTCAGACTGAGAGACGTGGTAACGTTCTTTAACAATCGAAATCGTCGCCCAGTCACACGGTTCAGAGAGTTGCGAGACGTCTGACTCGGCCTGTGACATTCGACTCTCAAACGCGTCGAGAACCGTTCGAGCACATGAGAACGAGATGTTCGCGTCCTCGTTCTCGAAGTTGCAGTAGGTCGAATCGACGAGTCCGCATTCGGAGACGTGAAGCCGTAGCGACTCACGGAGCGACGATAGTACCCCTCCACAGTTCGGAATCACGTCGAGAATCGTTCGGTCACCCGAGACGGACTCACAGACCTCGTCAAGCGCCGATTGTTTGCGTTCCAGTGTGAATCCGATATGGCGGTTGAACCGCCGGAGGGAGTCTGCTGCTGTCACCGCAAGTACGTACAAGTTCCGTTTACCAGAGCGTTCGCGGTGCTGAATCTGCGTCGTGACGCCGAACTCCAAGAGGAGACTCTTGATTCCGAGCAGCAGTTCGTAGCTGGAAGAGCTGATTTTGACGTTGCCGGAATCGGTATCGACACACCCTTCGCTATCAGCCATCGCGCGCACGAACGCCGCTTTCGCCGCCAGCGAAGCCTCCGAAACGGCAGCCGGGAACGCTTTTCCATCATAGATTTCGAGGTTCATCCCGGCATCAAGTACCGCGTCAGCGTACTCACGGCCCGGTAGCCGTACGGTCTCGACGCCGTCGTCACGCTGTTCAGACGGGGGGCGAACCGGTTCCACACCGAAGGTGTCGCGACAGACCTGCTCGAAGTCGGCGAGCAGTTCCTCCTCCTTGTTGGTGAATCGGATACCGTAGGAGCCCGCCTCACGGTTGTAATACACGTTCCCGTCGCCGGAAAGGTAGCCGAGTATGGCACCAAACGCAGGGGAGAGTTCGTCTTCGGTGGCAGTGATCGTCGCCTCAGCGGTCGATTCGGCAGTTAGGACGCCCCCATCCGTCGCTCGGGGAGAGAGGTGACACGGGACGTAGACCCAATCGCCGGGGGAGACATCTGCTGCGGGCTTCTCTACACGCTCACCGTTTTCGAACGTGATGAACGGGTGGTCGTGAATCGCGGTGAGTTGCTCACCGGACTGCAACGTTATCTGTGTCAGTTCATCCGGTGCATCGTATTCATGGATAGCCGTGACCGGTCGAGTCACCAATCTCCCGTCCTCAGTCATCGTCCACGCTTCTGCGTCGACGTTCCGAATCGTTCGACCGTTCGGTAATTCCTCGATAGACCCCTCACATGCAGCGTCGTGTGCAAGGTCTCTGATGCGTTTGATTCCCCCGTCAGCGAGGTGGACGAGGGAGTCGCCAGTCACACACCGCATCTTGTCAAGCTCGTCGACAGCCGCAATCCCCTTGTCCGCAAGCACGAGGGCACCCGCTTCGAGCGTCCACTGCTGGCCGTCGCCGAAATCGTCGCGAACCGCCGCAGCGGTGAGCCCTGCTGACGAGGAACCCTTCCCGGAGGTGTAGACAGAACGCGGCGCGATATTTCGAATATATGATAGCATCTGAGAATTATGCGAGACGAGCCCGTTGGAAACGTAGCTGTGGGTGCCTTCGACTTCGAGGTCGTAGACCCATTTTTCGGTGGGTTCGACGCGCTCGATAGAGTCGATTCGCTCCCATCCGATGTCGCCATCGACGAGCGATCGGAGTTCTGAAACATGGTCTGCAACAGACATGCCGCCATCCGCGAGGGCAGACGAGCCGACACTGTCGGCAGTTCGAAGCGCGTCCTCGAACGAAGAGACGACGCGCGAGAGACTTTCACGGCTTGGGTTACGGTCGCCGCGTTCGTAGTGCTGATACGTCGACCTTGGTAGCCCACAGTCAGCCTGCGTCAGTCCGAGCGTCTCACGAAGTTCACGAAGCTCCCCGCCAGCCGGGACGAAATCGGAATTGGTGTTTTCTTCGACAGCAGCGTATTCGTCGCACGCAACCGATTTTCGCTCGGTGATGAACCCAATCCGCGCGACGTATCTCGCAAAGTCGTCGCCGCTGATACGGAGCCGGTAGCTTCCGTTGTGCCGCGGGTGGAGTTGTGAACTGATGCCCGACGCGAGAAGGAGCGTCCGGACGTCTTCGAGGAGTTCCCGACTCATCGACGCGACAGTTATTTCTCGCTGCGTTGCCGAGACGTGGCCTTCGCCTTCGATAAATGCACGGACGAACGCTCGTCCGGTTTCAGAACTCGCAGACACCACCGCCTCAGGGATGCGTTGGCTGTCGGAGCCTGCGAGAAGTGAAGGTGAGAGGTTTGCGAGGAAGCTGACGAACTCGCCAGAGCCACAGATAATCTCACGAGCGGATTTCCCATCGTGGGGCGACCGCTCGAAATAGTTCAGTCCCAATCGGTCGAATGCGTCAGCTACGTCGTCCAACACCTCGCGGTCGTTGTTCGTCACAGAGACGAACCCAGTGGCATCGTCGCGCTGTTCGACGTACCCCTCTGCAACGATGTAGCCAACGAGCCGAGCAAGCCACGGCGTCCACTCGTCCGGCAGGTCCAGACGAACCGTGTTGTACGACTTCGACCGGCGGAATTCGACCGCAAGGTCGTCGGTCCCGGTCATTGGGAGTGAGCGCGGTGCTGCGACGAATTCTCCCTCGGTCAATTCGTCGGAACGAACGGCAGCAGTCATCCCCTCGTCGCGGATGAAGAGCGGATGAGATGGGGTCGCTGTGAGTTCCCGTCCGGTGTTCGTTCGGATGCGCAGCAAGTGGTCCGGCGCTTCGCGCTTCCAAACTTTCGTCGCCTGCCGGGAGGTCAACGTCCCGTCGGGGGCGAGAGATGGGACCTCGAAGTTCGCGCTGTCCCACACACCGTCGTCGATTGGTTTCGGGTCGTCGAGATTCGACTCGACCAACTCTCGAATCGGTACGTCGCGCCCATCGGCAAGCGTTACCCGCGTGTCGCCGGTGACGCACTTCCCTGTACCAGGGTCCCCTATCAGAAGCATGTGCAGGTCACCGCGAATCCGAGACCCGTCGGGAAGGTGCTTCGTGACACCCGAGAAGAGTTGGAGAATCATGGCGAGTTTCTCCTGGTCGTAGCCGTAGATAGCCGGGGCCACGGAGTCGGTCATCTCCTCGTAGATGTCGGGCTTGTTGGAGAGTTCGACGATTTGAGCCACGTCCTCGTCGGTAATCTCCATATCCTCGAACTCCTCGTCCTCGATAGCGAGCGAGATGCCCTCCATGTAGTAGTCGAAGACTGGCGTCTTCTCGTTGCCCGAGGTCTGTTGTTCGATGTGGAGGATGCCGACGGCGGTAACGTGGTCACCGGCGGTGACCTCCCCGGTCACGTCGTCGGTGAGGTTGATGTCGATACTCTGTGGCGTCTCGCCCCCGCGCAGGCCTTCGGGAGACTCTTGGACGCGCAGTTTCTGCGAATCGACGAAGTTCGACTGGTCGAAGTCGATGCGGAACGGCCCCTGACGCTCGCATCCCTGACACTCGTGTGGTTCCTGAAAACCGCCGTCACCCTGCGGGATGTAACTCATCGTCCCGCAGCGCTGGCACTCGAACGCGGCTTCCGTAATCTTCGGGCGCACGTCCGTCGCTTTCCGGACGATTCCCTGGACGCCGATGAGGGTGCCGATGTGGTCGTCGTTGACTCGAATATTCCGGATATCGACGGTGTCCGGAAGGTTCCGCATCCGGACGTGCGCCTGTCCGAGTTTGACGTCCGCGGGTAGGTCGAACAGGCGAAGCGCCTCCTCGGCGTACTCCTGGTACTGCCCGGGTTTCGTGATGTAGTCGTCGGCGAGTTCGGCGTCGAACCTGTACAGGTCGTCGTAGTCGATATACAGGGAGCGCTTTTCTTTCGGGTACTGCTGTGCGAGCGTCCCGATTTCCTCTCGATAGTAATTGCGGTAGAACTCGATGAACCGCTCTGTAAGGTCTCGATTCTGCGGGGCCTGCGCCATCGGACAGGGGTATGTCCCCAATCGGTTAAGAACCTTCGTCGTCCGGACGGGTTAATTTCATGTCATGACCGCGCATCGGCCCCGAGAACCGGGGCAGAAAGGTCCCTACAGAGACACGTCCGTTTCGATGTCTTCTGTCGCCTCTCGAAGTCCGTCGCGGCGGGCGTCTTCGGCCATCCGCTGTGAGAGGTCGTCGTCGGTGAGCAACTCGGTGAAGTCGTCACGGAATCGGTGGTTGGCCCGCGTCGACCGGATATCCGCCTCGGCGACAGGTCGGAACTCGCGAATCACGTCGACCGGCACATCGAGTTTCTCGGCGAGCGTCTCGTCGTCAGCGCCTTCGACGAGGAGTTTGTCGAATCGGTCCGCGTCGAAGGGGTACTCGCGGTCACTGTCGCGGACGAGGTGGAGGTCGAAGCGAGCAGTCCGAATCGCAGCGGGCGCGGCGTCGAGTTCGACTGCAAGGTCCTCGTCGGAGTCGCCGTCGAAGTAGCCGACGACGAGCGTGACGAGCGCATCGTCGGAGAGGTCGGTCTCGAACCCGTAGCGCTCTCGCATCGTCGTCACGAGGTCTCGGACGCGGGCGCGAACCTCCTCGGGGTCGTCCACGTCGGCGAGCGACCCGCGCGACTCGGACTGCCGTTCAGTCACGGTGTCCGACCCGGTCGTCTCGATGAAGATATCGCGGAGTTCGGCAGTCTTCTCGTCCATACCCGATAAATGACACCGCCAGCGTCTTTAATCGTATTGTCGCAAGTGGCTGTGACGGTCGCGACGGCCGCGTCGACCGCGTCGACCGCCAGACTACCGGTGGCGAACCTGACGAGAGAACTCGACCGAGTGATGATGATGATGAAACTTGACCGACTGACATTCTCAGTAGACGTAACGACGGTGAGCCAGCCGCTACGCCCCGTAAACCGGTACTTTCAATTGAGTTTACGAGACAGCGACAGTCATGGCAGCAGAACACGAATCGGTCGAACTCGTCGGCGACGAGCTCGTCGGCAACATCGCCCGCGCTGCGTTGTTCGCGGCGCTCATGGGTGCGAGCTCGTACGTCTCGTTCCCGAATCCCATCTCACCCATTCCGGTGACGATGCAGGTGCTCGTCGTCTTCCTCGCGGGCATCTTCCTCGGTCCCGTCTGGGGCGGCGTCTCGATGGGACTGTACCTCGTTGCCGGGGGACTCGGCGCGCCCGTTTTCTCGGGTGGCTCCGCCGGACTCGCCCCACTAGTTGGGCCGACGGCCGGGTACCTCTGGTCGTACCCAATCGCCGCCGCGCTCGTCGGCGCACTCGTCCACGGCGGGGTCAGTCTCGGCGATTACCGCGTGAGCACCGTCCGCCTCGTCGGCGCGATGGTCGCCGGAACGGTCGTCATCTACGCACTCGGGACGGTCGGCTTCGCGTACGTCCAGGGAGTCAGCCTCGGCACGGCCTTTGGGCTGGCCTCAGCCGCATTCATCCCCTTCGAGACGTTCAAAATCGCCGCCGCCGTCGGTATCGTCCGCTCGGACGCCATCGCGGCGAACTAGATGATTCGCGTCGAGGACCTCGTCCACCGCTACGGCGACACTGTCGCGGTCGACGGCGTCGACCTCACCATCGACGACGGCGAGTGTGTCATCCTTGCAGGGGCGAACGGCTCCGGAAAAACCACACTCGTCCGTCACTTCAACGGACTTCTCGAACCCGACGAGGGGTCCGTAGTCGTCAACGGTAGTCGCGTCTCCGAGCATCTCGTCGCCGCTCGAACCTCGGTGGCGATGGTGTTTCAGCACCCCGAAGACCAACTCGTAGCGGCAACCGTCGGTGCCGACGTGGCCTTCGGCCCGGGGAATCTCGGTCTCGACCGCGACGAAATCGACCGCCGAGTCAGTGAGTCGCTCGCCGCCGTCAACCTCGCTGGCCGCGAGGACGAGCGCGTGGACTCGCTTTCCGGCGGTGAAGTCGAGCGCCTCGCAATTGCGGGGGCGCTGGCGATGCAACCGGACCACCTCGTCTTGGACGAACCCTTCACCGGGCTGGACGAACCCGCTCGCTGGTCGGTGCTCGCGCGACTCCGCGAACTCCGCGAGGCGGGAACCAGCCTCGTCATCGTGACGCACGACCTTCGAGACGTGGCGTCGCTCGCCGACCGGGTGGTCGTCCTCTCTGGCGGTCGAATCGCCCTCGACGAGGACCCCGACTCGGCCGCAGACAAACTTCCGGACCTCGACGTTCGACCACCGTGTTGACCTACGAACCCGGCGACTCGCTCGCCCACCGACTCGACCCGCGGACGAAACTCGCGGTGCAAATCTCGTTTGCGGCCGCCGGGTTCGCACACACGACGCCTGTCGGACTCACTGTCCTCGGCGTCGTGGCTGCGGTCTGTCTCCGCGCGGCCGACACCGCCCCGTTTTCGGCCCTCTACAGCCTCCGCTATGCGATTCCGTTCCTCGTTGTCGGCCCTATCGTCGAGGCGGCCCGTCTCGGTTCCCCGTGGTTCGAACCCGCGGCGGCGGTCGACCCTGCACTCGCCAGCATCCGCGTGATGCTGGTCTTTCTCGTCGCTGCGGCATACGTTAGAACCACGCCGGTGCGCGAGTCCCGTGCCGCGATTCAGCGCCTCGTTCCCGGTCGGTTCGGCGTCGCACTCGGCGTCGGCGTCGCGCTCGTCTTTCGGTTCCTCCCGTTGGTTCGGCGTGATTTACTCCGGGTCCGAGAAGCGCAGGCGGCCCGACTCGGCGACGAACGTCGGCTGGACGAACGGCTGTCGCTCGTCGCCGCCGGCGGGCTTCGACGGTCGTTCGCGCGGGCGGACGCCCTTGCGCTCGCACTCCGTGCCCGGTGTTTCGCGTGGAATCCGACGCTTCCGGTGATTCGACTCGGTCGGCGCGACGTACCCGGTGTGGTGCTCGCGCTGGCTTTGCTTTCGAGTACCATCGTTTAACTGGAATTAGGCGCTAAGTCCCCTTCCTCAAGGAGCAACGCAGGGAGCGAAGCGACCGAGTAGCGCAGTAGGGAGGGGTAGTTCACCCGAACCCGAATGTCCCGGAATTCACCGACGTAGGCGCGATACGGGTGACAAGATTTAACCTCCAGTTCATTAGTGATTGATTATGGGATTTGTGGCGCAGGCGGAGGTCACACGAGAGACCTTCTGGACTATTAGCCCGGTTGGAGAGGCCCTCTTCTACGGTCTCGCCGCTATCGCCTCCCTCGTCTTCCTGTACGGGGTGTACGAGCGCGTCGTTCGGTACGCGCACGGCGAGTCGGACCCATTCGACCGACTGTCTGACCTCCCGGGGCGAATCATCCGCGCAACCAAAGTGGTGTTCTCGAACGAGAAGCAGTTCGACCGCGACCTGTACGCGGGTGTGATGCACACGTTCATCATGTGGGGCTTCCTGACGCTCCTCATCGGGACGACCATCCTCGCCATCGACATGGACATCTGGCAACGGGTGACGGGAAGTTCGTTCTTCGTCGGCGACTTCTACCTCTCGTACTCGTTCGTCATGGACCTCATGGGTCTGCTGTTCGTCGTCGGTATCGGGATGGCCCTCTGGCGGCGCTACGGCGTCAGACATCCGCGTCTGTGGGGCAAACACACCAGCTTCGAGGACGACGCGTTCATCTGGACGCTCTTTCTCCTCGGCGTCGGCGGCTACGTCATCGAAGCAATCCGCATTGTCGGTACCGAGTTCCCTGACTTCGAGACGGTGAGCTTCGTCGGCTACTTCATCGCTATCGTGTTCGATGCTGCAGGCATGAGCCAGGGCCTCGCCCAGACGCTCTACTGGTTCGGCTGGTGGTCACACGCCATCCTCGCACTGGCGTTCGTTGCAGCCGTCCCGTATGCGAAACCGCTGCACATGCTCACGTCGTTCGCGAACGTCGTCACCGCGGACGAAAAGGCTGGCCTGCGCCTGCCGAAAGTGCCCGCCGACACGCCGCCGGACGAAATCGGCTACGTCTCGGAAGACGACTTCTCGTGGAAGGCGCTTCTCGACTACGACGCCTGTACGAAATGTGGTCGCTGTGCCGACGCCTGTCCGGCGAAGGCGGCCGGCCGCAACCTCGACCCGCGTGACGTCATCCTCGACCTGAAGACCTACCGCGACTCGCTCGATGCGGGCGGTGAATCGGTCGACATCGTCGCCGACGGCGGTACCTCGGTTATCGCCGCCGAGTCGATGGAGTCGTGTATGGCCTGCATGGCCTGTATGGACTCCTGTCCGGTCGACATCGAGCACCTGACGCACTTCACCGAGATGAACCGCCGCCTCACCGAGACGGGCCAACAGCAGGAATCCGTTCAGGAGGCGATGATGAACATCTTCTCGAACGGCAACGCCTTCGGCGACCCACAGCGCAAGCGTCCCGACTGGACCGACGACCTCGACTTCGAGGTGCCCGACGCCCGCGACGAAGCCGTCGAGTTCCTCTGGTACGTCGGTGACTACCCCTCCTACGACGAGCGGAACCGCCGCGTCGCCCGCGCCATGGCCCGCATCTTCGAGGAGGCGGGCGTCTCCTACGGTATCCTCTACGAGGACGAACAGAACGACGGAAACGACGTGCGCCGCGTCGGCGAGGAGGGTCTCTACGAGATGCTCGTCGAAGACAACATCTCCGCGATGGACGACTGCGACTTCGAGAAAATCGTCTGTACGGACCCGCACTCGTACAACACGTTCAAAAACGAGTATCCGGAGATGGACGAGTCGTTCGACTACCCGGTCTTCCACTACACCCAACTGGTCGAGACACTCGTCAACGACGACCGGCTCGGTCTCTCCGGAACCGAACTCTCCGCACAGACCGTCACGTACCACGACCCGTGTCACCTCGGGCGGTACAACGGCGAGTACGAAGCGCCCCGCGAGGTCATCCGCGCGACCGGCGTCGAACTCGCCGAGATGCCCCGTAACCGCGCGGACTCGTTCTGCTGTGGCGGCGGTGGCGGTGGGCTCTGGTTAGACCACGAAGAGGAGTCCAAGCCGTCCGAAGAACGCCTCCGCGAAGCGCTCCAAGACACCGAGGCTGGAAGTACAGTCGAGCGATTCGTCGTCGCCTGCCCGATGTGCGCGACGATGTACGAAGACGGTCGCAAGACCGGCGGCTACGAGGACGACCTCGACGTGGTCGATATCTCGGAACTCATTGTCGAAGCGCTCGACGAAAAGGCCGGTGTCACAAGTACGAGTGAGACGCCCGCTTCGGCCGACTAAGTAGCGTCCGAGTACGACTCCGTTTTTTCTCGCTACTTCGATTCGAGCAGTCCGTAGATACCAAACGGTGAATTTTCACACTCGGCGGTTCGAAGCGCCACGTCGTCACCGGAACAAAAAGAGGGGCCGGGCATACTCACCGCATCGAATCGACGCAGCGAGTGCCTTTCGGAGCGTTACAGTACCCAAAGCGCGTTGCGTCGGGTGATTACTCGCGGTCGTACTCTTTCTTGAAGCCGCGGAACTCCGTGCGGTGTGCCTCCTCGTCGGCGAGGATAGTCACAGCGAGGTCTTCCGTGACGGGGTCGTTCGCCTCTTCGGCAGCGTCGATGAGCGAGCGGTAAGTCTTGATTGCGTCCTCCTCGGCCGTGAGGACGCCATCGATGACCGAGAGCACGTCTGTGCTGTCCTCCGGGGGTTGCAGGTCGTGCTGGCGCGATTCGAAGGCTGCAGACCCCGGCGGCTTTTCGTCCAGTTGCTTCAGCCGGTTTCCGAGTTGCTCGGCGTGCGTGAGTTCCTCCTGAATGTCAGTCTTGAGTGACTCCTTGATTTCTTCGGCCCGAACGCCATCGAGGACGATGGAGTTCGTCATATAGTTCATCACCGTCTCGTGCTCGTCTTGATAAGCGCGCTTTAAGAGCGCGGTCACGTCCTCGGACATGGCACCGCCGTATTGACGCCCTAACATCATATACCTGTGCGACGCGGCGAATTCGTTCGGGTACTCGATACGAATCCCGTGACGGTGGGAGACGAGTAAAACACCCGAAAAATCAATCTCAAAAGTATTTTCACACCCCTTATTCCTTCTCAGTAGGAGAAACTCGTGAGTAGAACTGAGAGGGGTGTTTCCCCAGTCGTCGCAACAGTGTTGTTGGTCGCCATCGTGCTCGTGCTCGCAACGACCGTATCAGGCTATCTCTTCGACGCTGCGGACAGATACACGGAACCGCAGGAAGCCCGTGCATTCGGTGAAACGTCCGTCGTTCTCGGTCCCGAACACCGGTCGTGGAACGGATGGAACTCCGCCGGAGGCGAAACACGAGGCGACATCGACCGCATACGAATCGCGTACACCCACGGACCCGTGTTCGAGGGCGACGACATCGGGTCGGTACTCGTCCGGTGGCGCGGCGACGACGGTAAGGGTGGACAACTCCGGTTCGTCAATCCCAATCGGTTCAGCGACGACACGGACCAGCAGTATCACGACGGAGAAGTTGGTGAGTTCTGTACCGGTGACTTCGGTGCGGGAGAACAACTGACCATCCGAATGGTCCATAATCGATGGCAGACCGACGGGGAGACCGGCCGCGACGATGTCGGCGTCAGGTACGTCGAGTCCAACTGGAACGATATCGCAGCGAGCGATGGGCCATTTTTCAGAACGAACGGGCGGTACCCAGTCGAATACGACGGTGACAGACCAATGGAAGCCGATGATACCGTCGAAATCCGGTTTTACGGCCCCGAAGACGAACTACCCATCGCAGAGATAGAGACGACTGCGAAAGTCTCCGAAGGCAGTCCACGCGAGGTTGACGGAGACGAGTTCGACTGCGAGTGAGATTCGAGTCGGTAATGGATTTCATTTGAATCAGTGACGGATGTCGTTCGAGTTAGTGACGAATTGAATACACGTGAGCTTCGAGTCACATTCATATTAGCTACTTGTTACATATGAGTCAGCATCGAGTTTTATCTGAGTCAGCATCGAGTGACCGCTGCGTCGGTAACGAGTCACATCTGAACCAGTATCAGAGTACATCTGTATCGGTGACGAATCAGTTCGTGTCAGAGAAAACTCGCGGCGACTCAACCGTCAGTCTTCGAATTCGACCAGTTCGACGACGTAGCCGTCCGGGTCTTCGACAAACGCTGCACGGGCGTTTACGGCCTCGATATCGAACGGTGGATTCACGACCACTGGTGATTCGGCTTCGACGAGTTCCTCAAAGATGCGGTCCACGTCGGCGACCTCGATGGCGATGTGGTCGATGCCCGAAGGCTCGATGCGAGCGGTCGACGTAGAGTCGTACTTGAGTTGGAGTTCCATGTCGGTGTCGTCGCTCCCGAGATAGACGTTCTTGACCCCGTTGAGTTCGAACTGGTTGGTTCGTTCGAGGCCGAGTTCGGCGTAGAAGTCGAGCGTTGAGTCGAGGTCCGAGATGGCGATTGCAGTGTGAATGAGGCCCATACGGGACGCAAGCGGGCAAGTGAGATAACGTCTGGTCTCGGTGTCAAGCCTGCCGGGAGGCGTCCACGTCGATGGCGTCAACCGGGCAGATATCGACACAGAGCATGCAGTCGATACACTGGTCTTCGTTCGTCGGTTCGACTTTCAGTTCGCTCACGGGGTGGTCGGGCGTGTCGACCCACGTGAACACGTCGACCGGGCAGTTTTCGAGGCACGCGCCGTCGGCGAGACAGATGTCGTAGTCGACGGCGACGTGCGTTCCGTGGATACCCAGTTTCTCCGGTGGTTCGACGGGTCCCCAGACGGCAACGCCATCTTCTTCACCAACTCGCTCTCTGTTCTGGTCGAAGTTCGGATCGATAGCCATTTGCGGAGCGTTGGCTGTGAAGCGTACTAAAACGTCCGCATCGGGTACAAAAAATCGGAGACGGCTCAGGGGGAGTTGGGAACCGAATCAGCGCCGGGCCGCGAGGAGCGCCGCGCCCGCGAGGGCCACGACAGCGATGGATGCTCCGAATCCGGGGATACCGGTGTCGGTGGACTTCGCGGTGCTGTTCGTGGTCCCGTTTGCGGTCGGCGAGGCGTTCGCATCGGCGTCGGTTGCGGGCTGGTCGGTCGCTATCTGCTTTTCCGTGACGGCGAGCACGCCGACGTTGACAGTCTCGTTCGAGTCAGAGAGTCTGAGGTCGTACTCGTGGGGTGTCTCGATGTTGGTCGTCGATTCGTTCCACGAGATGCTCTCGATTCGGTCACCGTTGGAGACGGAAATGTACTCCTCCGGCGGTTCGTCGGTTGCGGTCAGGTCAATCGAGACGTTGGTTTTGTAGTCGCCATTGCCGTCAGCGAGTTCGACAGACGTGTTGTAGCCCGTCTCTACCGATTCAATGGTGAGCGTCGCGGTTCCGTTGGAGCCGAACACGACCGGAATTTGCGCGGTATCTTCGACGCCGGGAGTCACCGTGACAACGCTGTGTTCGAAGTCAGGGTCTTCGGGCGGCGTCGGTACCGGCGTCTCTGAAATCGGGTCGGTCGGTGTCTCTGAAATCGGGTCGGTCACCGAGTCGTTATCTTTGATGGAAAGTACCGCCGTGTCGTTCGGGTCGTCCATCGAGCCGACTCGCAGGTCATAACTGCCCGGGTCGAGCAGGTTGGAGAGCAAACGGGAAGACTGCGTTAGATTCGTCACCGAGTCGTCGCCAGCGGCACTGAGGTACGACGATGGGTCAGTTTGAGCCGCAGTCGTGGTATTCAGTTCGAGTGTGACTTCGCCGTCGCCGTTCTCGTCGACGGCCGTCGCGTGTACGAGAAAGCCTTGGTCTTGGTTGCCGATGTGAACGGTCGTCGTGTCGTTAGCGTCACCCGACGCTTCGACCGTGATAGCTATTACTTCACCTTGCTCGCCGGTGAACTCGTTGTCCGCAAACTCGTAGTGGCCTGAGGCGGCCGCCGCGGGAGTGGCCGCGGACGCCAAGAGCGCCACCACGAGGAACGTCGTCGTCAACAGTTCAAACCGTTTGGAGGGGAACATCTGATTCCACTTTCTCGACCACGACTAAATTAATTACTAAATTGTCATTTCCAACTAACAGTCGAGACTAGCAGGTAGGAGTACAGAGAACACGACGCAAAAAGATGGAAATCGAGTCGAGGGTAGCTACCGGCCTTATTCGCGGACTGCGACGAACGCCACCGCAACGAGTGCGATGACTGCGAGAGCGGCGCCGAACCCGGGGATGCCGGTGTCGGTGGACTGCTCGGTCGTCGCGTCGGTTGCCGACTCGTTGGTTTCAGACTCGGTCGTGGACGCGTTGGTCGTCTCCTCCGTGGCTTCGGTCGTCGTCTCCGTAGCCTCGGTCGTAGTCGTCGCCGTCGTCGTGGTCGTTTCGTTCTCCTCGATGACGAGCGTCGCCGTGTCGGTCGAGTTGTTCATCGAACCGAGGGTCAGCGGGTACTCGCCAGCGTCGAGCGGTTCGGAGAGGTTCTCCGTAGCCTGCGTCGCGTTCGTCACCGAGTCGTTACCGGTGGCGGTGAGGTACGACGAAGCGTTGGCCTGACCCGCAGTGGACGTGTTCAGTTCGACGGTGACGTTGCCGTCGCGGTTCTCGTCAACGACCGTCGCGTTGACGAGGAAGCCCTGTTCTTCGCCCCCGATGTGGAGGTCGAAGGTGTTGTTGTCGCCAGCCAGTGCTTCGGATGTGTTGTTCACGCCGTCCGCTGCCTCGAACGTGATAGAGACTACATCGCCTTGGTCGACAGTGGAGGTGTCATCCGCGAATTCGTAGTGGGCCGAAGCGGCCGCCGCGGGTGCCACGGCGGACGCCAGAAGCGCCACTGCGAGGAACGTTGCCGTCAGCAATTCAAATCGGTTGGAGATACGCATTCAGCGCTACTTTCTCAACCACAAATAAGTTATTTACTAAGTAGTCATGTCAAACTAGAATTGATATTGATGATAAATAACATCATGATATTGATAGTATGATATCCAATAACATAGAACCGACAGTAGCGATAACTAACAGCGTCGTTCGCTCGTGCGCACCGAATCTTTGCGAGAAGTAACTCAGACTACCTGACGGACGTGCGTGGAAAAAGACACAAAGAGAAAACGACAGGTTACGCCTGCGCCGCCTCAATGTGGTCGATGACGTGCGATATGTGATGCTGGTCCCGAGATGGTGCCTGTTCGCGGTATGCGCGAAGGGCACCTACGAGATAGTCGAGTTCGGCACTGTTGAAGTCTTCATCACCAGCTTCGACCCGCGCGAGCAGGCTCGGGGCTGGCGTCGGCTCTTCGTCTGCATCGACCGCCCGCTCGATTGCTGCGAGCAGAGCGGCATGGACGACCCACGACTCGTCACGAGAGAGGTCGAGTGTCGCCGGACGGTCCTTAGCCGAGGTGGTCATTGTGGGGTGCCTCTATCGTAATCTATGAGCGAGGAGATATAAATGTATGTGTACTGTTGTCACAGTACACGCACAACTCCGAAAGCGACGAGGTCCCCCACTCCAGGTCCCGAAGCTTACTCGAATGCTTCGATTCCCGTCAGGTCGGCACCGATGACAAGCGTGTGGATGTCATCGGTCCCTTCGTAGGTGTAGACCGTCTCGATGTTCTCCATGTGACGCATCGGCGAGTAGTCGGTCGTGATGCCGTTTCCGCCGAGCACCTCGCGGGCCGTTCGCGTCACGTCACGGGCGACGCGGACGTTGTGGCGCTTCGCCATCGACACGTGCTGGTGGCGCAGGTCGCCGCGTTGTTTGAGTTCGGCGAGTC
Organism: Haloferax sp. s1; assembly: GCF_058382125.1. Taxonomy (NCBI): domain Archaea; kingdom Methanobacteriati; phylum Methanobacteriota; class Halobacteria; order Halobacteriales; family Haloferacaceae; genus Haloferax; species Haloferax sp. s1. Next base: position 8,554 of record NZ_JBZRPK010000721.1, on the reverse strand, counting down.
GGTGAGCCTGCAGTTGCGCGTTCGTGATTTGAGTCGCCATCTCGGCGAGTTTGCCCTGCTGGAGTTGGAACCGAGCAATCGGGCCACCGAACTGGTCGCGGTCTTTCGCGTACTGGAGTGCATCCTCGAATGCGTCGCGGGCCGCGCCGACGACGCCCCACGCGATGCCGAACCGCGCCTGCGTGAGACACGAAAGCGGTCCTTTCATGCCCTCGACGCCCGGAAGCACGTTCTCCTCGGGGACTCGAACGTCGTCGAGACCGATTTCGCCCGTGACCGACGCGCGCATGGAGAGTTTGTCCTCTATCTTGTTCGTCGTCACGCCGTCGCGGTCGGTTTCGACGAGGAAGCCGCGGACCGGCGACCCGTCTGCGGACACGTCTCGCGCCCAGACGACGGCCACATCGGCGATGGGAGAGTTCGTAATCCACGTTTTCGACCCGTTGAGCACGTAGCCGTCGGCGTCCTTCTCGGCAGTCGTCTCCATTCCCGACGGATTCGAGCCGTGTTGCGGTTCAGTCAGTCCGAAACACCCGACTGCCTCACCCGACCCGAGCGCGGGAAGCCACTCGTCTTTCTGGGCTTCCGACCCGAAGGCGTGAATCGGATAGATGACGAGCGACCCCTGCACACTCGCCATCGACCGAAGTCCGGAGTCGCCCGCTTCGAGTTCTTGCATCAGGAGTCCGTAAGCACGTTCGCCGAGTCCGGGAAGCCCGTAGCCGTCGAGGTTAGGCGCATAAAACCCAAGCTCGCCCATCTTCGGAATGAGGTCCATCGGGAACGTTCCCTGCTCGAAGTGGTCGCCGATATCGGGTTTCACCTGCTCTTCGACGAATCGTCGTGCTTCGTCGCGGACGAGTTTTTCTTCGCCGGTCAGGTCCGACTCTAATTCCAGATAATCGAGCATGATAGTCCCTGCGTCTGGGGTGGTGAAAAGCGATTCGCTCACACGCGACACAGAGATGTTACAAGCAGTTGCGACGGACGATATTTAGTAGTTTTCCCTACATGAATAGGAGTAGAAGAAAGACAACGACGCGGCGACTTCGAGCGTTCGAATTCGAGTGACTTAGGCCGCAGATTCGACCGTCTCCGTCCTCACGCGGTCGACGTAGGCGACGAAGTTATCGAACAGACGCTTTGCTTCGCAGGCAGCATCGTAGTTTTCGGGAGTAATGTCGTCGAGGACGGACTGGATTTGCTCGTCGGGCAGGAAGTCCTTCTCTCGCGCAATCGCTTCCGCAGTCTCCGTGTCGTACTCGGGGTGGAACTGGACGCCGAAGGCGTGGCCCCGGCGGAAGGCGTGAACGCCGAATTCGTTCTCCGCGAGGAGTTCCGCACCCGGCGGCAGTTCGCTCACGTAGTCGCCGTGGGACGTGAACACGGTGAATTGCCCGCTGATGCCAGCGAGGAGGTCGTCCGCGTCGTCGTTGGTCGTCCGCTCGACGTCGTTGTAGCCGAGTTCGTAGTCGTCCATATCTTCGACAGTCCCACCGAGCGCCGCGGCGACGACCTGATGGCCGAAACAGACCCCGAGAATGGGGAGTCCTCGTTCGTCAGCCTCGGCGACCCACGACACGAGGTTCTGAATCCACTCGTCGTCCCAGTAGGCCGACGACGACGACCCGGTGATGACGATGCCATCGTAGTCGAAGTGGTCGGGAAGGTGTCCAGCGGTGGCGTCGAACTCGACGAGGTCGGCGTCCAGTTCGCGCCTGAAGTTTCGTGGTGTGTTCTCGTCGGCGTGTGACGCGTCCAAGAACGCAAAGCGCGGTCGATTCATCGTGGTGGAGACAGATGGCGAGAGAGCAAAGAAGTTGCGCCCGAGACCGCTTCTGCCGCCGCCTGCGACGGCAGGGGTAGCTACCGGACAGGCCATCGAATGTTCACTTCCACATAAGGACTGTTGTAACTATTTACCGGTGACCATCGTCCCGGTGCTGGCGACACCGGTAAGAGACTACAACAGTCCTTATCAGTCGTCGAGCGATTCGAGAAAGCCGACGATGGCGTCGTTGACGACACGAGACTGCTCGACGGTGACGAGGTGCCGCGCTCCCTCGAACGACTCGAATTCCCCGCGCGGCAGGTCGTTCGCAAGGGCGCGTCCGCCATCGACCGGCCAGACCGGGTCGTCGTCGCCGTGGATGACGAGCGTCGGGACCGTCACCTCGTAGAGCGGATCTGCATCGTACTCGGCGATTGCGGCAGTCTGTGCCGCCCACACGTCAGGGTCTGCGTCTTCCATGCCGCGCCACTCGACGATTTGGTCGACAACATCGGGTTGTTCCGTTCGGAACTCGTCGGAGAGCGCTGGCGTGAGTGACTCGCGAAGCGCATGCGGGTCGTCCGGCGCACCGTAGAGCGGTTCGGGGTCGATATCGGTTCCTGAGGCCGCAGTACCGACGAGGACGAGACCCCGAACGCGGGAGGTCGTTCGGGCAGCCTCAAGCGCGACCAGACCGCCCAGACCGAACCCGACGAGATGGGCTTTTCGGATGTTGGCGTCCGCGAGGACGGCCACAAGGTCGGAAACGAGCGTTTCGACCGAGTACGGGCCGGAAGGCGCATCCGACTGACCAGACCCGCGAAGGTCCATCACCACGCTTTCGAACGGACCGGCGACCGCGGCGTGTTGCCAGCCCCACTGCCACGCGCCGTATCCCGCGTCGCCGACGAAGACGACCGGTTCGCTCTCGCCGTCCGAATCGTAATAGAGTTCGACGCCATCGGAGACTGCTGTCGGCATACCTGTCGGTCGTCGGGCGAGCGACTTAGGGCGTCCGTCTCGTCAGGAGGCGAGTCAAACGGGGGAATAGAGAGAAGAAAGATTCGTGGTGCCGCCAGTTCAGCCGGTTTAGGCGTTCAGCACGGTCCGCAGTACGTCGGGAGCCTCGTCGAGCACGTCGTCGAGTGCGTCCACGTTGGGACCGCCGCCCTGCGCGAAGTCGGCCGGGCCGCCACCGCCGCCGCCGACCTTGCTGGCGAGTTCGCCGACGACCTGTCCGGCGTTGATGCCGACGCCGTCGGGGACGCCGACGACGAACTGGGCGCTGCCACCGGCGGCGGAGCCGAGCACAGCGACTGTGCCCTCTTCGACCAGCGCATTTGCGGTTGCGCGGAGTTCGTCCGCGTCACTGTCGAGTCGCTGAATCACGGCGGGCGTGCCCTCGATATCGATTTCGTCAGCACCCGCGGCGGCGCGCGCCTCGGCGAGTTCCGTCTTCAGGCGGTCGATGGTCTTGCCGCGTTCTTTCCACTCGGTGAAGAAGCGCTCGGCCGTCTCGGGCACGTCCGAGGGGTTCACGTCGAGGACTTCGCCGGCCTCGTAGAGCGCGTCTTCGGTGCGCTGGGTGGCCTCGATAGCCGCGTTGCCGGCGGCAAACACGACACGCTCGACGCCGTCTTGGACCGGCTCAGTCGTCAGCACTTTGATTGCGCCGATGTCGCCGGTTCGCTTGACGTGGGTGCCACCGCAGGCCTGCACGTCGCTGCCGACGTGGATAAGGCGAATCTTTTCGCCCGGCGGAATCCCTCCCTGATAGAGGTCGAAGCCGTGTTTCTTCTCGGCGTCGCGGCGGTCCGGCCACTCCTGTTTGACCGGGATGTTTCGCATCACGAGTTCGTTGGCGACGCGCTCGATTTGCTTGACCTCCTCACGGGTGATGCGCTCGTAGTGCGTCACGTCGAGGCGAGAGCGGTCGACGCCCTTCGAGGCACCGGCCTGCCGAATGTGGTCGCCGAGGACCGTGCGGATGGCGTGGCCGATGACGTGTGTCGCCGTGTGGTGTCGCATGAGACGGCGACGACGCTCTACGTCGAGTTGACCGCGGACGAATTCGCCCTTTCCGGGGTCGTCGTCGGTATGGTGGAGGACGACGTCACCCTCGATTTGCACGTCGGTCACTTCGACCGTCGTGTCGTCGGTTGCGAGCGTCCCGTGGTCGGCGGGTTGGCCGCCGCCTTCGGGGTAGAACATCGTCTGGTCGAGGACCACGTCGTAGCCCTCCTCGCGCTCGAACACGTCGAGGACGACCGCTTCGAACTCGGTTCGCTCCTGGTCGTCGTAGTAGAGTTTGTCCGTCGCAGGAAGGTCGCCGAGGCGCTCGTCGTGGCCCTCCGCGGCGGTTTCGGCGTCGACCTGCTCGTGTCGGTCGGCGACGAGCGAGTAGAAGTCGTCGGGGATGTCGACTGTCGCACCGCGCTCCTCGGCAATCTCCTGCACCATGTCGGGTTGGATGCCGTGGGAGTCGTACAGTTCGATGAGTTCGGAGACCGGGATGGGTTCGCCCGTCTCGGCGTAGTCGTCGGCGAGTTGCTGGACCTTCCGAGAGCCGCGTTCGAGCGTCTTGCGGTACTTCCGCTCTTCACTGCGGACGATGTCGCGGATGGTGTCGCGGTTCTGGTAGTCCAACCGCTCGGCCTGCATGTCGACGAGTTCGTCGAGCGGTGCGTCTACGCCGAGATTGTCGACGAGGCGCTTGGTGCGGCGGAGCACCATGCGAGCGAGGTAGCCCGTCCCGACGTTCGAGGGGACGATGCCGTCGCCGAACATGTACGCGAGAGTACGGCAGTGGTCGGCGATGGCGTAGATGTCTTCGAGCGGGCGGAGCAGCGAGGTGAGTCTCTGAGTGTCGACACCGAGTTCGTCGGCGACTTCGGCGCGGGCGGTTGCGAGGTCGTCGATTTCGTCGATGTCGAGGTGGCCCGAGAGCTTTGCCGCGCGGTGGATGAGTTCCTCTTCGTCGTCGGTGTGTTCGATGCCGACGTTCTCCTTGAGGAAGTCTATCATGTCGGGGTAGACGGCCTCGTAGACCGTCGGGGTCCCCTGCGACACCCACGTCCACCGTTCGAGTCCGTAGCCGGTGTCGACGATGTAGGTGTCCATCGGCGAGTAGGAGTTGCCGTCCTTGAGTTCGTACTCGCCGTCGGGGTCCTGCTTCATCGACATGAAGACGAGGGTCGCGAGTTCCGCGCCGCGGTAGAGTACCTCGAAGGCGGGACCGGCGTTGCCGCCGCCGACCCACGGGTCTTCGATGTAGGTGATTTCGGAGATGTCAGCGCCGAGCGACTCGAAGAACTCGTCACAGAGTCGGACCGTCTCGTCCTTCCAGTAGACTTCGCCCTCGTAGGCGTACTTGTCGCCCGCCTCCTCGCGGGCGTTGAAGGCGTGGTGCGCCATCATCTCGAAGGCCATCGTGTGACGACCGGTCTTGCCCACGTTGTCGATGTCCTGCATGCGGATACAGGGCTGCGAGATGGTGAGCGGATTCGCCGGCGGCGGCGTCTCGCCGGACGTGACGAGCGGCTGGAAGTCGTAGATAGATGCCTGCGTCAAGAGCACGTCGTCGCGCCAGCGGTTCGCAGCGACCGGATACGGTTCGATACGCTTGTGGTCGTGTTCCTCGAAAAACGAGAGGAACTTCTCGCGCATCTCCTCCAGCGTGTACTCCTCGTCGAATCCGGGGTTGTCGATGAAGGTGTAGTCATCCGCTGGCGGTTCGCCGCAGGTCTCTCGGTCAGGGTCACGTGTCCAGAAGTGTACGCCCGTCACGGGGCACTGCTTCCGGTAGAAGCCCTCCTCCTCGAAGTAGTCGAGGCGGTACTCCGATTCGAGTTCGCTCATTGCCAAACTCTGGTCTACCGTTGGGTAAAACAGTTCCGGGAAATGGACGCAGACGCCCGATTCGAGGCAATTTCACCCCACGAAGGGCGTGTCGTTCTTTTTCCTTCCAAACGAAACAGTGGTATGAGATTCGTATCCCTCCGTCGGCGACCCGCCGTCGAACTCCTCGCGTGGGTCGCCCTCGCCCAACTCGCGGGGGCCGTCGGAAGTATCTTCACCACCACGTCGCTCGACTCGTGGTACGCGACACTCGCTCGTCCGTGGTTCGCACCGCCGAACTGGGTCTTCGGTCCGGTGTGGGTGACGCTTTTTACCCTGATGGGCGTCGCCGCGTTCCTCGTCTCGCGGAGTGACCACCCACGAAGTCGGCGAGCACTCGTCGTCTTCGGCGGCCACCTCGTCGTCAACGTCGCCTGGTCTGCTGCGTTCTTCGGGCTTCAGTCGCCAGCGCTGGGTCTCGTCATCATCGTCGTCCTCCTCGCAGCAATTGCGGTGACGATGCGCGAATTCGCGCTCGTGGACCGGCGCGCAGCCGCCCTCCTCGCTCCGTACCTCCTGTGGGCGGCGCTCGCGACCGTCCTCAACTACGGATTTTGGTCTCTTAACTGAGCTCGACGAAGTGACGGTACCGAACTAGCGAGGGCATGAGACACGCCAGCAAGATTCTTGCCGTGAGAAAACATGCCGCAACGATTATATTTCTCGTGGGCGTCAGATAGGTGGACTGCCGTGCACGCAACGGAACCGACCGTTCTCGTAGACGATGACTTCGACGACACCGTCGACCTCGGAAACGGGGTCACGGTTGCGCCATCGAGCGACGGGAGAGACGTGACTAACGCCGCCTGCGTCGTCGTCTCGAACTCGGATGCGATGGTTTCGGACGACGTGGCGACAATTCTATACACCGACGAACGGCCCGAAGCTATCGAGAGACCGGAACGGTTCGATGCGTACGTGAGACGTGGCGACCGGTCGGGTCTCGAGTCTCAGATTCGCTGGGTTCTCGCGCGATGCGACAACGCCCGGGAATCGACAGCCAGCGACGACGATAGCAAAGACGACGGTTCGGGCGTCACGCAGAGCAGAACTGGAACCGCTCGTCAGAACACCAACGGAACCGTCCGTCAGAACGTCAACGAAGCTACCGCCCAGTACAGCGCGAGAACCGACGGACAGAATGACACCGAGTGGGACCGACTCAAGCGTCTCTACGAGGGGACGACGAATCTCATCACCGCCGAGACGGTCGACGAGTTGTACGACCGAGCCATCGAACTGACAGAACACATCCTCGAATTCGACAACACCCTCTTTCTCGTCCACGAGGACGACGGCTTCTATGTTACCGCAAACGACCACGAGTTAGCCGGAACAGGGCCGATACCGTCGGAAACGGGACTGCTCGCGAAAACCTACCAGTCGAAAGAGTCGTCACTCATCGACAACGTACGCGACCATCCAGCAGCGACACCTAACGACCCGGCGTATCGCTCCGCGCTGAGCGTCCCGATGGGGGACGATGGCGTCTTTCAGGCCATCTCGAACGAGGTGGGTGCGTACGACGAAACCGACCTTCGACTGGCGGAACTGCTCGTCTCGTACGTCTCTGAAACCCGCGCGCGAATCGAATCGGAGAGCGCGGTTCGAAAGAGCCGCGAACAAATCGAGCGACTCCACCGCGGGGCGACGGAGTTGGCCGCGGCGACGAGTCTCACGGAGTTATTCGACCAGACCGTCGAGATTACCGACGACATCCTCGAATTCGACATCAGTTACGTCGGCATCGTCGAAGACGGCTACATCATCCCGACTGCAATCTCGTCTCACGCCCCGGCGAACGCGGCCGAGCACGTCCCACTCGAATCCGGAGGAGTCGCGGCCGAGGTGTACCAGTCGGGCGAGAAACGCATCATCGACGACGTTCGAGACTACCCGGGGTCGAGGCCGGTCAAGCGGATGTATCGGTCCGCGCTGAGCGTCCCAATCGGTGATATCGGCGTCTTTCAGGCCACGTCGTTTACTCCCGCCGCGTTCGACGAACAGGACGTCGAGTTGGCCGAACTCCTCATGGCCCACGTCGCCGTCACTGCTGAACGAATCAGGGCCGAGGCGCGACTCCGCGAGGAACGCGACCGGTCGAACGCCCTCTTCGAACACGTCTCCGACGCCGCGGTCGCATACGATGTCGAAGCGGGTGCAGTCACCGTCCGAGACGTGAACCGTGCGTTCCAGACGACGTTCGGGTACGATTCGACAGATGTGGTCGGAAGCGACCTCCTCGGGCGAATCATTCCTCTGGAAGCTGAGGTGGACCCCGTCCCCGTCCCCGACCCCGATGTCGAAGAGACCATCCCGGAACTGCTCGTTGCGACCGGCGAGAGCTATCGCGGCGAAGTCTGCAGGCGGACTGAAGACGGCGTCCGCGAGTTCATCCTGAACGTCGTGCCGTTGTCTCCCGGCGAAGAGCGCGGGTCGGGCTACGCAATCTATACCGACATCACCGAACGGAAGACCCGCGAAAGCGAGTTAGAACGACAGAACGAACGGCTCGAAGAGTTCGCGAACATCGTGAGCCACGACCTTCGAAACCCGCTCGGAGTCGCCCGCGGGAACCTGCAACTCGCCCGCGAAACCGGCAGCGACGAACGGTTCGACACTGCGGAGACGGCACTCGAACAGATGGGCGAACTCATCGACGACCTTCTGTCGTTGGCTCGACGCGGCCAGCTCGTCGACGAAACCTCACCCATTAATCTCGGACACGTCGCACGGCGGGCGTGGGACAGCACCGAAACCGTCGATGCCCAGTTGACCACTGCGCAGTCGGTCGTCGTCGATGCGGATGAAGACCGACTCGCGGAGTTACTCGCCAACCTGTTCCGAAATGCGGTTGAACACGGTGGAGAGGACGTACGCATCGAT
>NZ_JBZRPK010000083.1:0-956 GCF_058382125.1 Haloferax sp. s1 | reverse complement strand
CCGAGAACGTTCGCGGCAGCGCGCCCGCCTCGCTCTGTCTGTGCTCCGGGGCCGTAGACGCCGAACCGCCACTGCTGTTCCTGTGCGGTTCGAAGCGCCTGCACGAGCGGCGATTCGCGTTCTAACTGCCGCATTTCGCCGTTTACCATCACTCGTGACGAGGATTCTGTCATCGACGGGCGCGGGGGGATGTCGAGAATGACGGACTCGGCGTCTACGTCGGCGGCCGCGGCGATTTCACGCTCGAAGTCGGCTACAGCGTCGTGTTCGGCGTCGATAATCGAGTCGGGTACGTTCGGGAGTTCCGCCCAGACGGCCCGCTTGTACAGGTCGCGTGTGGCGAGTCGCTCCGCAAACTCGGTTGTCGAGGGATTGAGACGGAGCGCGACGAGAAGGTCATAATCGTCCATCCGGCGGAGTTCGTGCGCGTCGATATCCGGTTCCGTGAGGAGCTGTTCGGCCGCTCGTCGGAGCATCGCCTTCGAGATACGTGCGACAGGGTGCTGGTAGACGGTCGGGTTCATCAGTGCACGGGCCAAAAGGAGGGATTCTGCGGTCTGGACGTTCCCCTCGGCAAGCACGAGTTCGCCATCGACGAAGGTGAGTTCACGAATCAGTCGCTCGTGGTCGATGGTGCCGTAGGGGACGCCCGTGTGGTGGGCGTCGCGCACGAGGTAGTCCATCCGGTCCACGTCGAGTTCGCCCGAAACGAGTTGGCCGAACTCGCCGTCACCTTCCACGAGTGCGGCGACGCGCTTCGGGTCGAGTCCCTCGGCTTCGAGCGTCTCGCCGATGGTTCCGCGAGCGACCAGTTCCTCCACGTCGTCGTGGTACTTGCCGGTGTGGCGGTGCGTCACCGACTCGATGTTGTGACTGTAAGGACCGTGACCAACGTCGCGGGGGAGGGGCGCGGCTTCGGTGTGGGCGGGGCGGGCGCCCCCTGTTCCGAGGTGCGG
>NZ_JBZRPK010000085.1:0-965 GCF_058382125.1 Haloferax sp. s1 | reverse complement strand
GCTCCAGCCAGTGAGGGCAATCGAAACACGCCCGTTGTACCAGTTCTTCGCAGCGCCGTGAATCCGAACTCGCTCGCCTTCTTCCATCCACGGTTGATTCGACTTTTCCCAGACTGTAATTTTCGTTTTCCCGCTTTCGTCTGCTATTAGCCCGACTTGTGCAATCGCCGGCGACGTCGCATCCCAGAGTACCTCGATGCGCCCTTCAACGCTCACTTCCTTTCGATTCACGTCTTCGACTTTTCCAATCGGAATCACCTGTCCTGCCGCAGTCTGGAGTTCCTCGTAGACGCCGACGACTGCACTCATCATCGACTTCCCTTCGACGACCTGTTGGGCCAACCGACGACTGATCGCCGCTCGCGACCAGCCATCGAGCTTCTCGGCCAACCGCATCGATTGCTTATTCACCGTCGCCAGTTTGTCCTGCGACAACTGCTCTCTTGCATCCGGTTCTTCAGGGTGCTGCCATCGGTCCACGCACCCGGCCCGTTTCTGGAACGCATCCTGCCGCTCACGACTTCCTCGCATAGCCGCCTGCCGCGTCCGAGCTTCACGACTGGACTGCTGTCGCGCATCGAACCGCTTGTTTGTTCGCTCGATCTCCCACTCTCTGGCTTGGAGCTTCTCCTCGGCTTCAAGGGTTAGGCTGTGGACCTTCGCATCCGGATGGTTCGCATCGACTTTTGCTTGCACTTCTTGTTCGACCGTCGGCCTGAAGGCTGGCGTCTCGTCGACGACCTCAAACCCATCCTCATCGACTGTGACCTCGTCCGCTTTTTCGAATGCCTGTTCATCGACCGAAACTACATCAGTGGTGACGTTCTTACTCGACATTGGTGTTCTAGCACCTGAAGGCGCTCAGCGCCCGACACCGCGATGCTGCAACATCGCGGTTTTCCGACGACACCGACCGACAGAACCATCTGCGCGCTCTCGCTCGCGCCTTCGCGAGCGCCCTACCG
>NZ_JBZRPK010000084.1:0-965 GCF_058382125.1 Haloferax sp. s1 | reverse complement strand
ACGCAACGAGCAAGCCCATCAAACGCGTACACACCCCCGCAGGGACCAGCGGCACAGGATGCATCTTCGACTCAGCCGCCGACCCCCGCACCCGCTCCGAGACCCCGTCCGCCGGTATCGCCCCCGGCGTGTGGGAAGAATCCGAGCGCAAACGCGCGGAGAACGCTGCTGACGCCGCTATCGATGCGCTTCCAGACACCGTCGCCACGGAGAAGCTTGTCGAAGAAGGCGTCCCGCACGCGGTCATCATCGACTACGCCGACGACGCCGACATCGACGTCGTCGTGATGGCGACACACGGCCGAACCGGTCTTGACCACTACCTCGTCGGGAGCGTCACCGAGCGCGTCGTCAGAAAATCGTCTGCGCCCGTCTTGACTAGCCGGGCGAGCGGCGACGAGTAGGCGACTCACCCGTCGAATCGGCTGTTTCTTCACCGCTGTTTCCACACTCTTTTGACTACGCTTCCGCCCCGTGAGAACCTTCACCGTATCTCTACTCACGAACCAACTCCGGTGATATCTCCACCACTAAGAAACAAACACAGTTTCAATATCTCAATTTTAGTTGGTAACTCTTTTATCGCTTCGTCGGGACCATCGGACACAGTCGGTTCCCCGCGAATCGCTCGATTCGAGGCCACTTCGGCCGCTTCACCAGTGGCGACACTATCTCCGAAGACGAGTGATTGTGTCGGTGACCCGACGGTCGAAACACCATGAGCTCTACAGCAACGACCGAACTAGACGAGACGATACGCGCCATCCTCGACCGGGCGACGACGAGGACTGAGGCGGCTATCCCCGATGAGGTCCTCGACACGCTCTGCGCCGAATCACAGCGGAACCTGTACGGCGGTGCGACCCGGGAAGAAGTGTACGACGTTCTTACAGACGTCTTGACCGCCCGAATCGACCGCGACCCGAGTTACGACGACCTCGCGGCCCATGTCTTCTTTCAGGGCT
>NZ_JBZRPK010000638.1:0-11273 GCF_058382125.1 Haloferax sp. s1 | reverse complement strand
CCCGGCAGCGACGGACGCGGCATTCGGGTACCCGTCACCGCGGAGGTCCATCCCGAGCGCATCGACGGAGAAGTCGAGGGCGCGGCCAAGGTCGGTCACTTCGAGGTGGACGTGTCCGAGGTCGGTTCCGACGGGAGCACGGTCGTCGCCGTGTGCGTCCGCCAGCACCGAATCGAGGTCGAGCGGAAGCGTGTCCATCTTCACGCGGCCGTCGTCTTTCGTCGGCCACTCCTCGCGCGGACGGTCGCGGTAGATTTCGACGCCGTTGCCTTCGGGGTCGCGGAGGTAGAGCGCCTCGCTCACGAGGTGGTCGGACGCACCCGAGAGGGTCGCACCGTCGCGGATGCGGTCGAGTACATCGCCGAGTGCACCCCGGTCGGGAACACGGATAGCGAGGTGGAACAACCCGGCCTGGTCTCCGGCGCGGGGCGGTGCGTCCGGAGCTTCGTTCAGGACGACAAGGGGTGTGTTTCCGGCCGAGAGCACGGCGCGGGACCCATAGCGTTCGACTGCGAGGCCAACCACGTCCCGGTAAAACGGGACAACGCGGTCAAGTGACCCGACACGGAGTGCGATCCGGCCGAGGTGAGTCGCATCCGTGAGTGCCGGCGTCTCGGTAGCGGTGTCAGTCATGACCGACCCTTGGTGCGTGAGCGCCAAAGGCATGCCAGTGACACGGGTGTGACCGACGCGATGGCCGTCGGGGACGTAACTGACGAAGAGGTGTCTGTGAACGTAACTGACGAGAGCGGTGGACCGGAAAACGGAAACGCTGGGTCGTCCGCATCGCGGACGACGAGTCCGACTATTCGGCGTAGTAGTACTCGCCGGAGCGCTTCTGCTCGCGGTCGAGTTGTGATTCGGGCTTGTTGATGCGCGGGCGCGAAGTGCGCTCGTCGCGGCGGAACGTGATGTCGAGGTCCGACAGGAAGTCGTTCATGCCGTTTCGCATCTCCTGTGGCTTCGAAGCGTGCCCCTCGATAGACGGTTCGCCGTCGAAGACCATCAGGCGGTCCGCCAGCAGGTCCATCATGTAGATGTCGTGGTCGATGACCATGACCGTCGCGTCGTGGTTCTCGGCGTAGCGGCGAATGGCCGACGTGGCCTGCACGCGCTGTTCGACGTCGAGGTGGGCCGACGGTTCGTCGAGCAGGTAGAGGTCGGCGTTCTGCGAGAGACACGCGGCGATAGCGACGCGCTGGCGCTCACCGCCGGAGAGGTCGGTGAGGTTGCGCTCCATGATGCGGTTGAGTTGCAACGGGTTCGCAATTTCCGTGTTCCAGTACGACGAGCCGAACTGGTCGGTGATGGACGACAGGAAGGCGTCCACGCGCATCGGCTGGTCGATTTCGATGTACTGCGGCTTGTACGAGATGTCGAGCGCGAAGTCGAGTTCGCCCACGTCGGGCGTCAGGTCGCCCGTGAACAGTTGAGCGAGCGTGGATTTACCAATCCCGTTCGGGCCGACGATACCGAGGACTTCGCCGTTGTAGATGGTCCCCGAATCGACGTCGAGGGAGAACTCTCCGTCGCCGTAGGACTTGCTCAGTTCGGGGTACTCGATGAGGGGTTCGGCCTTCGTGGTCTCGCGCGGCGCGTGTTCCTCGAAGGTGATAGCCTCCGGACGGATACGCATGTTCTCGTTCGTGAGGTACCCTTTCAGATACTCGTTGATGCCGTTCCGGACCGATTTGGGGTCCGTGACGACACCGTACGCGCCGGGTTCACCGTACGCGACGTGGAGCGTGTCGGCGAGGAGGTCGAGGATGGCGAGGTCGTGTTCGACCACGAGCACTGCGCGGTCTTCATCCTCGGCGAGTTCTCGGATGAGACGCGCCGCAGTGACGCGCTGGCCGATGTCGAGGTACGGCGAAATCTCGTCGAGGAAGTAGAAGTCGCGGTCGCGGGCGAGGGTCGCTGCGAGCGCGACGCGCTGGAGTTCCCCGCCGGAGAGCGTGTCGATGTGGTTGTCGACGACCGGGCCGATGTCGAGGCGGTCGATGTAAGAGTCGAGCGCGCCGCGTTCGTCGGTCGCCTCCAAGAGTTCGCGGGCTTTCCCGTCGAACTGCTTGGGAATCTGGTCGACGTACTGCGGCTTGCGGGCGATGGTGACCTCGCCGTCGCGGACTTGCTCGACGTAATTCTGGAGTTCGGTACCGCGGAAGCGGTCGAGGACGGCCTCCCACGACGGTTCGTCGTCGTAGTTGCCGAGGTTCGGCACCATCTCGCCGGCGAGGGCGCGGACGGCGGTCGTCTTCCCGATACCGTTCGGGCCGAGGATACCCGTGACAGACCCCGATTCGGGGACGGGCAGTCCGTACAGCGAGAAGGCGTTCTCGCCGTACCGATGGGTCGGGTCCTCGTCCAGTTCGGACGGGAGGTTGATGATTTCGATAGCGTCGAAGGGACACTTCTCGACACAGATACCACAGGTCTCACCGAGACAGATTTCCTCGGAGATGCGGACCTGGTCGGGACCGCCCTGTTCGGCGTCCTCGCCGCGAAGCGTGATGCACTCTTTGCCCGTCCGGTTGGGCGGACAGAAGTTCGAGCACTCGTAGCTACAGCGGTCCGGGGAACACCGGTCCAAGTCGACGACGGCGATACTATCGTCAGCCATTGTTAGAGCTGAACACCTGAGGTCAGCAGGATGGCGAACGAGATGAACCAGAGCGCGAAGGTCATGAACACGACGTAGATGTAGTCCTTCGCCCCGAACCCGTTGACATCGACACCGATGACGCGGAGCACCGGGAACTGTGCGAGAACGAACGCACCGAGAATACCCACGGCCAACTGATTGGTCGCGGCCTCGGCGGTCGTCCCCACCAGAACCCCGGAAAGCACCGCTGCGGCGATGCCGGAGAGGCAGGCGAGTGTCGTGACCGTCACTCCACGAATATGACTGGAGAGACCGGTCTGCGTTTCCGTGGCCATGTGTCCTCGTCCGGTATCCGGCATCAAAAGGCGTTCGTTCCTTCCGTCGCATCCGGCGATAAAGCGTTGTCGGCCAACCCCGGCCAACAAGGTTTATGCTGGTTGCGCGTTTCGATTCGTAACGATGACTGGAACAGAAGAGGAGAGTCTCGACGACCTCCCACCGAGTGCGAAGCTTGTTTTCAAGGTACTCGAATACAACGGTCCGCTCACCCAGAAGGGCATCGTGCAGGAATCGATGCTCTCGGCCCGAACTGTTCGCTACGCACTCGAACGACTGGAAGGAATCGGCATCGTCGACGAGGATGTCTACTTCGCCGACGCTCGTCAGAATCTCTATCAGCTAACCGACCTCGCACCGAAGCAAGCGCAGGCGAAAGCAGACGGCGGAAAGGAAAAAGCCTGCTGCGCTGAATAACCAGAATCACACCCACACTTCGCAGTCGGTATCACGAGAAACCAGTTGCGACGTGCCGAAGTAGTCGAAATCGGCCGACGAGTGGTTGTCCTCGCCGTCAGGCCGGAACGACTGAAATCTGTTGTTTCTTGTCGATTGCGTTCTCGAGTTCCTCAGCGATGGCGCTGCCGCGAGAAACCTGAATGTCCCCGCCGCGGCTGACTGTCGCCGTAAACAGGTACTGGTTATCGGCACGGACTTCGACCGTCTCGCCGACGTGGCCGTCCATCCGGATGACGACGTGGCGAGAGGTGACCTCCGGCGTGACGACGATGGCCTCGTCAGCCTGACCGCCGCCCGATGCGCCGCCTGCTGCGGATTGACCGCTCGCTGCCGACTCGTTACCCGAGGGTTTCTCGTCGTGCGTCCGAACGTCGATATTGATGCCGAGGCGGTCCTCGACGTCCGAAATTCGGCCGCCGCCCTTGCCGATAACGTAGGAGATGTCGTCTTCTTCGACGTAGACGACCGCGCGGTTCTGGCCCTTGAGGTCGACTTCGACGTGTCCGCGGGCGATAGAGCGAATCTCCCGCTCGATTTCCTGCTTTGCGAGGCGAGAGACGCCGCTTTCCTTCTCGTCGTCCTTCTCGCCCAGCGGGACCGTGACGACCTGCCGGTTGAACGTGTAAATCTCGTACTGCGGGCGGCCGGTTTCGAAGTCCCGAATCTGGATGACCGGACGCGCGAGGTCCTCCGCAAAGAGACCCTCGGGCACCTTCACTTCGGTGCTCACGTCGTAGACCGTGTGGACCTCACCGTCTTCGATGTAGACGACGGTGTCGACCACCTGCGGAATCATGCCGAGTTCGACACGGCCGACGAGGCGCTGGAGCGCATCGATGGCGCGGGTTGCGTGGACGACGCCGACCATGCCGACGCCGGCGAGACGCATGTCGGAGAAAACCGAGAAGTCCTCGGTCTTTCTGACCTCGTCGTAGATGGTGTAGTCGGGACGGACGAGAAGCAGCGAGTCGGCCGTCTTCGCCATATCGCCGCCGAGTGCGGTGTACTGGGTGATGTCGGAGCCAACCTGCAGGTCGCGCGGTTTCTCCATCGTCTTGACCGCGTAGTCGTTGTCGTTGAGGAACTCGGCGACAGCCTGCGCGAAGGTGGACTTCCCGGCACCGGGCGACCCGGAGATGAGGACGCCGCGCTGGCGTTCGGCGAGTCGGTCGCGGAGTTCGTCGGCGAACTCGTAGTCGTCGAGTTCGGTCTTGACGATGGGACGAACGGCCGTGATTTCGATACCGTCGGCGAACGGCGGGCGGGCGACGGCGATACGGTAATCGCGGAACTGGACGATATCCATCCCCGGTTCGGAGAGTTCGATGAATCCGTCGGGCGACGCGCGAGCGGAGTTGACGATGTCGTCTGCCCACTCTTTCATCGTCGCCTCGTCGGTCACCTCGTCGGCGATGGTCTGGTAGTGCATCTCGCCGATGGCACCGCGTTTGGCCTTCGGCTTGGTGTCGGTCTTGAGGTGGACCGACATGGTATCGTCGTCGAAGAACCGCTCGATGATAAGCCCGCCAGAACCGCGGACCTCGGCTTCGACGAACTCGACACTCAGTCCCTTCGCCTTCGCAACTTCAGCCTGTACCACGTCGCTCGTCAGCAGCGTCGCCGAGCGGTCCGTGGCGATGTCGCGGATGAGCGCGTCGATGTCGCCCTCGTGGGCACCCTTCGTCTCGCCAGTACTCGGACGACGACCGACGTACTGGAGGTCAATGACGCCGTCGTCGGCGAGTTCTGCGAGGCGTTGAAGCTCGGAGAGCCCTTCCCACCCCGTGTCGCGGCCGTCGTTGGCCTGCGATTCGAGTTCGCTGACGACTGCTTCGGGGACGAGAACGTCGGCACCCTCGTAGGTGCCGTCGTCGACTCGCTCGGACACGCGACCGTCAATGACCGCGCTCGTGTCCGGCACTATCTTCATGCGCGAGATTTTGAGCGGGGGACGGATAAGGATATAGATAAAGTAGGTGAGTAATCGCCGGACAGGCGCGTACTCGTGGGTCAGTCAGTCGTCCACAGGCGAAGCGGCAGATTGCGTCTCCTCGACAACCTCGAACGAGCCGACGAGTCCATCGAGGTCCGCCGCCCGCGACGAGAGAATAGCCGCCTGCTCTGCGAGGTCCCCGATAGATTCGGACTGTTCGTTCGCCGTTTCGACGACCGTCTGGGACTGTCCGGCCGTCTCCTCGGAGATGTTCGCCACGTCGTCGACGCGGGTTGCGATATCCTGTGCAGACTGAGCCTGTTGGTCGGTCGCGGCGCTCATCTCGGCCACGCTGGCGTCGATGTCGGTGACCATGTCCACGATGGTTTCGAACTCGCCGATTGCCTCACTGACGGTTTCGAGGCTGTCGGAGACCTGCTTGTTCATCTCCCGGACGTCCGTGAGCGTCTCCTCGGAGTGGTCAGTAATATCCGCGATGAGTGCCGAAACCTCGTCGGCCGAGTCGCGAGTCTCCTCGGCGAGCGACTTGACCTCCTCCGCGACGACGCCGAAGCCGTCGCCCGCCTCGCCGGCGTGAGCCGCCTCGATTGCGGCATTGATAGCGAGTAAGTCGGTCTGTGACCCGACGTGGTCGATGAACGCGGCGATTTCGTCGATTTCCTCGATACCCTCGGCGAGTTCGGCCACCGCGTCGGCGGTGTGGTCGATGCGTGCTTCGACAGCGTCTAACTCCTTCATCGCCGTGGTCGCAGCGTCTCGACCGGCCTCACCGCGCTCGGAGGCCGTCTCGGCGGTCTCGGCGACCTCGTCGGCGGAGGCGGCAATCTCCTCAACCGTCGCCGAGAGCGTGTTGAGTTCGTCGGCGACCGTCTGAAGGTGGTCCGTCTGTGTGGTCGCCCCGTCGGAAATCTCGGTGACCGAGGCGGCGACTTCCTCGCTCGCAGCGTTCGCTCGCTCGACGTGGTTCTGTGCGGTGGCGCTCATCTGCGAGACCTCCTGTGCGAACGACTGCACCTCGCCGATAGTCGTCGAAAGCGTGTAGACGAGGTCGTTGTAGGTCTCCGCGACCGCCTCGTAGCGGTCGTCGTCGACCCCCCAGTTGGCCGTGTCGATGGTCGCCGTGAGGTCGCCCGACTGGGCGCGCGAAGTCGCTTCGGCAAAGGCCTCGACGAGGTGCTGGAGGTTGCGCGTGTAGTCTGCGAGATTGCGGTGCATCCGGTCGAGAGCGTCACCGAACTCGCCCGGTAAATCTTCGTCGAGCGCCGGGTCATCGAACTGCTGGTCGGCCAGCGCGCTCGCTTGTGAGGCGACGATACAGACGTGTTCGTGCATCGCTCCGAAGTCGTCGGCGAGGGCGGCGACTTCGTCTTTCCCGTCGACGTGTGGAGGGTTCGCCGACAGGTCACCCGCGGCGACGCCGGCCGCGGACGACGAAATCGCTTCGATTGGTGAGACGATATCTTTGCGGGTGATGAGAACCGTGTTGACGAAGGCGAGCGTTGCTCCCGTCAACAGTAGCCCAGTGAGTACGAGTCGCGTCGTACCGGTTGCAATCCACGGCAGCGCTGCCTGCGCGAGCGAGACCGTGAACTGAATACCGACCGCCGCGACGACTTTTCGTTCGACCGAATCAGATACCCTGAGGACGTCCATCGTCCCCCACAGTATCCGTTCGTACGCCGAAATGAGGGCCATAGACTGACGTTCCGATGATATGTAATAAGTCGATTTACCCGTTCTCACATATTGATAATTTACCGTGCTCCGTCGGGGCGCCGTACGCTTTTCTGTCAACCGCGCGATGAGGTAGCATGGACGAACTTACTGCCCTCACGTCGGACCTCGTCTCAGTTCCGAGCCATCAAGACGAGACGGCCGTTGGCGATTTTATCGAGACGTGGCTCCGCGACGAGACGGATTCAAGCGTAATCAGAGATGAGAATGGGAACGTCGTCGCCCGAACGAACTCGGGCGTCGGTGAGTCGCTCGCACTCGTCGGCCATCACGACGTGGTGCCGCCAGCCGACCGGCAAGTAAGAGACACCGGTGATGATGAAGTCGAGAGACGCGACGGTCGCCTCTACGGCCGCGGCGCAGCGGACATGAAAGGCGCCGTCGCTGCGGCGATGCTCGCGTTCCGAGACGCCGTCGATTCGGCCACGAGCGAAGTCGTCTTCGCCTCGTTCGTCGGCGAGGAAGTCGGCGGCATGGGTGTCCGTGCGGCCCTCGACAGCGGTCTCGAACTCGACTACGCCGTCGTCGCCGAAGGCTCGACGAACTACTCCGGTGCGGACCGAACCGACGTGGCCGTCGCCCACCGCGGCCGTCGGGCGAGTACGCTTGTCGCAACCGGCACCGCCTGCCACGCAAGTGAACCCGAGCAGGGCGCAAACGCTGTCTACCGCGCCTGCGACGCCGTCGACGTGGTCCGCGACCTGAGCGTTCCTGCTGCCGAAGTTCTCGGACACGCCGTCTCGGGGAGCGCCACAGTGACCGGAATCGACGGCGGAAGCGCGTGGAACGTCATTCCGGACCGCTGCGAAATCACCATCGACGAACGAACCGTCCCCGGCGGATACGCCGACTTCTCTGAAGTCGAATCCGTCGAAGGCGTGGAGTGGGTCGTCGAACAGGACTTGCCCCCGATGGCGTGTGACGACGCCGAGTTCGCCGACCACGTCCTCGACGCGGCCCGTCAGGTTCACGAAGCGCGCGGCGACGAGGACCCACAGCAGGTGACGAAGCCCCACGCCACCGACGCCGGGTGGTTGGCGCAGGAGGGGACGACCTGCGTCGTCTACGGCCCCTCGGAACCCGGCGAGGCGCACACGAAAGACGAGAGCGTGTCGTTGGACGTACTGGAGCGGTGTTACGAGACGTACCGGGAGCTTTTGGAAGGGTGGTGAGTGGCGTCGGAGAACACTTCGGCGACGACGACCGACCAATACACGGGCGGCGATTATTTGACTACCCACGGGCGGCGACAACTGGATAGCCCACAGGGAGGGACTGAAAGGGGCCGCGTCCGGGACGAAGGCGGACGACGCAAGGACCGCAGGCGCGAGCGAAGCGAGCACCGAGGACCACAGCGAGTCCACCGAGTCGCGGACGCGGGGGCTTTCGGGATGTTGTGAACCGCTACAACGTCGACGAAAACGTGTGCAACACCGAAACCACACGCAACGACTGCTGATAATAGTAAGAAACCCAACCCGAATAGCCGTCTCCTTCGATTTAATACGCCCCGAGCCCGACCTGACACGACATGGCACAATCCTCCACCGAAGCGAAATCGGCGTACGACCAACTGCTCACGAAGTACAAACGAATCGCCAACGTCGAGAAGGCGGGCGGCCTGCTGTCGTGGGACCAGCAGGTCATCA
The DNA here is from genome assembly GCF_058382125.1 of Haloferax sp. s1. NCBI lineage: Archaea > Methanobacteriati > Methanobacteriota > Halobacteria > Halobacteriales > Haloferacaceae > Haloferax > Haloferax sp. s1. The sequence continues at coordinate 2,539 of NZ_JBZRPK010000638.1, read as the reverse complement.
TGCCCGACGAGGGGACGCCCGCGCGCTCCCAGCAGATGTCCACGCTCTCCGCGCTTAGTCACGAACTCATGACCGACGAGGAGTTCGGCGAACTCCTCGAAGCAGCGGAGGCCGACGACCCGACAGACGAGCAGGCCGACGTACTCCGTGAGATTCGCCGCGATTACGAACGCGCCGTTCGCGTCCCGAACGACCTCGTCGAGGAGATTTCGGCGACGTCTTCCGAAGCGATTACAGCGTGGAAGGAGGCAAAAGCCGAAGACGATTTCGAGACGTTCGCGCCGTATCTAGAGAAACACGTCGAACTGAAGCGCAAGTACGCAGAACACATCGACCCCGACCGCGACCCCTACGAGGTGCTCTTCGAGGACTACGAACCCTGCCTGCCGCTCGAACAGGCCGAAGAGATTCTCGCCGAAGTGCGCGAAGTCCTCGTCTCGATGATCGAGGATATCCGCGAGTCCGACGAAGAACTCGCCCGCGACGCCTTCGAAGGCGAGTTCCCGGCCGGAAAACAGGAAGAACTCGCCCGCGACGCGCTCACGACGCTCGGGTACCCGTGGGAGCGCGGCCGTCTCGACACCGCGCCGCACCCGTTCTCGTCGGGGACGCAGTTCGACGCCCGCGTGACCACCCGCTACGACGAGTCCGACCCGCTCGGGTCGCTGTTTTCGACCATCCACGAGTTCGGCCACGCGCTCTACACGCTCGGCCTGCCGGACGAACACTACGCGACGCCGCTCGGTGAGGACCGTGACCTCTCGGTCCACGAGTCGCAGTCGCGTCTCTGGGAGAACCACGTCGGCCGCTCGCGCGCCTTCTGGCAGCACTTCCTGTCGACGTTCGAGGAGCACTTCCCCGAGACCGACGCGACGGTCGAAGACGCCTACGAGGCGGCGAATCAGGTGTACGAGGACAACCTCATCCGCGTCGAGGCCGACGAACTGACCTACCACCTGCATATCGTCATCCGGTTCGAACTCGAACGCGAACTCGTCTCAGGCGACCTCTCGGTCGAGGACGTGCCGGAAGCGTGGAACGACAAATACGAAGCGTACCTCGGTATCCGCCCGGAGACCGACTCGGAAGGCTGTCTGCAGGACATCCACTGGGCCTACGGTAACTTCGGATACTTCCCGACGTACTCGCTCGGGTCCATCATGGCTGCTCAACTGTTCGCCGCCGCGGAGGAGGATATCGAGAACCTCGACGAGAAAATCGCCGACGGCGAGTTCGACGACCTGCGTGAGTGGCTTCGCGAGAACATCCACCAGCACGGCCGCCGCTACGAGACCAACGACCTCGTAAAGCGGGCGACCGGCGACGACTTCACCGCAGACGAGTTCATCGACTACGTCGAATCGAAGTACGGCGAACTCTACGACCTGTAGGGCGTCGAGAGACGCTATCACGCCGATTCCCGGAGAATCAGTCTCGTCGCAGGAACTAAATAGTGGTATGCCATATCATGTCGTGTATGGCCTCAGCACCCAGTGACGACTTGTTCGACCAGTTCTTGACCGACCGCGGTCACGAGATAGAACCGGTACGCTGGGACCGATCCTATAACAAATTGCAGTGCCCCGATTGTGGGGCGTTGCACGACATGGGCGCGGCAACCTGCTCCGTGTGTGGGTGGGTGCCGGAGGTCTAACGCGTCCGAACTGACCAAGCCACAGCACCTGTTCTCGACGCTCCCAAATCCTGTTTGGTGATGCGTCTGCGAACGCCCGGCGAGATATTCCACACCGGGCGCGTTCGCCCTCGTCCGAAGCACGTCGCTTATCACAGATAAGACCGTGAACGTGTACAATGAGCGATTCCGACGTGACCGTCACCCGCCTGTTCGGAGGACCGGGTAGCGGGAAGACCACGGCCTTGCTCGACAAGGTCGAGGCAATTCTCGAACAAGACGGCGTCACCATCCGCGACATTCTCGTCGTCTCGTACACCCGGGCCGCAGCGGCCGAGGTCCGTGAGCGACTCGCCGAACGACTCGATATCAACCCGCGTTCGCTGAAGGGGAACGTCTCCACGATGCACGCGAAGGCGTACGAACTACTGAGTCTCTCGCGCAACGACGTCGTTGGCGAGAAGGCCAAAAAGGAGTTCTGCGAGGAGTACGGTATCGAGTTCGAAGACGAGTACGGCGGTGCCGGCCGTCGGACCGCCCGGTCGACCACCATCGGCAACAAAGTTATTGCAACGAGTCAGTGGCTCCAGCGCCCCCGCCGCGACGTAGCCGACTGGTACGACGTACCCTTCCAGTGGAACGTCGAAGAGGTTCGTCTCCCGCCGGAGGTAGACCCCAACGCGCAGGAAGGAAACAAATACACGCCGACGTGGCCGTCCGACGACGACCGCATCGACATTCCGGAAGCAATCCGGGCGTGGCGCTCCTACAAGGGCGAAAACGACCTCGTCGGCTTCGCGGACATGCTTGAACGGGTCAAGCAGCGCGCGCTCGTCCCGAACGTCGACTACCTCGTTTACGACGTAGTTCAGGACATCACCACACTCCAGTACGACGTGTACGAGG
>NZ_JBZRPK010000086.1:0-974 GCF_058382125.1 Haloferax sp. s1 | reverse complement strand
AGGACGCCAGCGGCGAGGTCGTCGTGTCAGGTGAGTTTGAAAGGCCCCTGTGGATGCGTGAGAACCCGCGCGGGGCCTTTTCCTGCGGGTGTCCCGAGTTCCATCCCGAAGACGGCATTCACCGACTGGCCCGTTTCGGCCATGTAGAAGTGCGTAAGCACCGGCGTCCCGGGGTCGAGTCCGAGGTCCGAATCGAATTCTCCTGCGGGAGTCGGCGCGAGAACGAGGTTCACCGCCTGCGGTTCTGCGTCCTCTGCCATATCGAGGAGTACGTCGATGAGGCCGCGAGTCGCGTGAATACGGCGTTGCTCGTCTGTTTCGACGGTTTCGTCGTTCACCGAGTGGGTGGTTTCCGATTCGCCGACTTTGGGTCCCCCATCGCCGACTGTCTGTGTTTCGTTACCAATCATATGTCCTTCGTCGCCAACCGCGTGTCCTTCGTCACCGAGCATGCTCGTCTCGTCCCCCATCAGTTCGACAACATCGACTTGACCACCTGTATGTAGGCGTTCGGGAGGTTCCTCCGGGCGTTCGAGAGTGCTGTTCTGAGTTCGTCACCCGCGTGCTCCGAGATACCCGCACCGTGGCCGACGAGCAGGCGGTCGGGGTCGTAGCCGTACAACGCCCGTCGCGGCGGGAACGGACGGAGCATGGGATGGACACCGAGTCGTTCACCGGGTGCACAGAAGTAGTCGACCGTGCCGACTGTCTCGGGAACGAAGAGCGTCCGCAGTTCCTCGTGATAGAAGCCGACTTCCTGCCACGGCGGGACCGAGCGGTCGACGATACGGAACGTCTGAAAGCCCGAGTCGGCGAGCGTGTTTCCGAATCGCTCGACGTTCGCGTCGAGTTCGTCGGCAACGCCGGGCATCCACGACGCGTCGTAGACGGGGACTTCGCGGCGGCTGGTGGCGGCCGCCCCCCCCCGCGTGTGGCTCTCGGGGGCCCGCGGGCGCGCCGCCCCCCCGCCCGCA
>NZ_JBZRPK010000087.1:0-975 GCF_058382125.1 Haloferax sp. s1 | reverse complement strand
CGTGAGACGTACGACCGAAGACTGGACACCAGTCGAACGCAACGAGTTCGCCGACGAAACCGAACCCGAGGAGGTGTCGCACCTCGCGTAGCAGGATGTCTCACCCCGAGAGGTGTGGTCCTGGATCTGTGGAGAGCCTCATGATATGAGAAGAGTTGCGTGTCATAGTTGAGGGTATGTTATCATCCTCAGTATTTTCATAGCTTTCACCCCTAACGCTCTTTACAACAGAAGACATACCTACTGTTCAACGATGTCCATTGACCGAGATACCTTCGAGAACACGAGCGAGGAAGAACTCGCAAACCTTTCGGTCCCGGACCAAGTCCTCGGTTTTCTCGCTGCTAACGAGGATCGGGCGTTCAAGGCCCGTGAAATCGCCTCTCAAATCGGCGTCGATGAGGGCGCGGTCAGCACTGCTCTTTCGCGATTAAAGGGTCGCGGCCTCGTCGAACACAAGGCGACGTACTGGGCGGTAACCGACGACGCCGAGCGCCTCGAAGGGTACAGCGGCTATGAACGGGCGACTGCCCTGTTCAACGAGCAACTCGGTGCGGAGGACAAGGAGTCCTGGCGCGAGTACGCACCTGGGGAACCACATCCGAGTGTGGAGAACGAGCAGTGACCGCCAAGGAAGTCGCTCCAATCTTCGAGCGGGGGGACGTCGTCTACGGCGATGACCCGTTCAAAGGTGACGCGGATGCTCGGCCTTGGCTCATTCTCTCGAATCACGAAGGACGTCCATTCCACGGCGAGCAATACATTGCGCTGACGCTAACGACAAAATCCTGGCTGGATGGGCTTATCCCCATCCCTAAGGAGAGTTGGCTTCGTGGTGGGACACCGGTTGAGAGTCGGGTCGTCCCATGGAGCGTCCAATCAATCAACCACGAGGATATCGATTTCTGGCAAGGCCGTCTGGACAGCGACCTCGTTGATGCGGCGGTTGCTGCCCTCGTCGAAGAAGTCCAATAG
>NZ_JBZRPK010000088.1:0-977 GCF_058382125.1 Haloferax sp. s1 | reverse complement strand
GTTGTGAATCGTCTCCTGGACTTCCGTCGTGTCCGGCCAGATGTCGGCGAGGTAGACCGGTTCGCCGTCCTCGTCGGTACCGAGCGGGTCCGTTTCGAGGTCGATGTCCATCCGTCCCGCGAGACCGTAGGCGACCACGAGCGGCGGGCTAGCGAGGTAGATCGCACGAATCCTCGGGTGGATGCGCGCCTCGAAGTTTCGGTTGCCGCTGAGGACGCTCGTCGTCCACAGGTCGTGTTCGTCGATGGCGTTCTCGATGGGTTCGGGGAGTGGCCCGGCGTTTCCGATACAGGTCGTACAGCCGTAGCCGACGACGTCGTAGCCGAGTTCTTCGAGATACGGCAGGAGTTCGGCTTCCTTCAGGTACTCCGTGACGACTTGGCTGCCGGGTGCGAGGCTCGTCTTGACGTAGTTCGGTACGTCGAGACCCTTCTCAAGTGCGTTGCGGGCGAGGATACCCGCAGCGACCATGACGGAAGGGTTCGAGGTGTTCGTACAACTCGTGATGGCGCTGACGACGACGCTCCCGTGGCCGATTTCCGCCTCCGTACCGTCGTCCATCTCCACGGTGACCTGTTTCGTCAGCGGGTCTAAGTCGGCTGCAACTTCGGTGGCCGCGGCACCGCCGTCGGTTCGGCCGCCGTCGCCAAGCCAGCGTTCAAGTTCGACTTCGTCGACATCGCCGAGGTCGTCTTCGAACTCGCGGTGGACGAGTCCGCGGAAGTGCGTCTTCATGTCTCCCATGGGGACGCGGTCCTGCGGGCGCTTCGGTCCGGCGAGGCTCGGTTCGACCACCGAGAGGTCGATATCGACCGTTTCCGTGTACTCGGGGGGTTGCTCGCCAAAGCGACCCTGTGCGCCGCGGTACTCGCGGACGAGTTCGATGTGTTCCGGGTCGCGGCCGGCGGGTTCGAGGCAGGCCAGCGCCGCCTCGTCGACCCGGACCACGCCGATGGGCGACCCCCGGTCGGGCGCCA
>NZ_JBZRPK010000639.1:0-11343 GCF_058382125.1 Haloferax sp. s1 | reverse complement strand
GTGAGCGAATCCTCTGACATATGACGAGTGACGGGCAGAACAGACTCCTCGCCCTTTATCGGCACTACGTCGGCTCAGACCCCGACGAGACGACCGTCTATCTGGGCTTCGCGCTGTTCTTCACGGCAATCGGACTACTCGCAGTCGCACTGGCGACGGTGATCTGGAGCGGTGGCGTCCCACCCGAAAACATCTTCAAATACGAACTCCGCGAGGTCGCCGGCGTTACGGGCGCAATCGGGATTCCGTTGTTGCTTACCTCGGTCGTCGTGTTGTTGCCGACGAAGTATCGACTGCCGACGATTATCGTCGCCGTCGTTGGCCTCATCATCTGCGCTGTTGGCGTCAACCAGTTCGTCACCGCGTACCCGCACAACTGGAACGTCGGGGCGGCCGCAGACCAGAGTGGGGAAATCGTCGGTATCTACGCCATCGGCGCGGTCGCCGTCGTCGCCGCGAGCGGAACGACGCTCGTCGGGTTCCAACTGGCGCGCGCTCGGACGCCGGAACCATCGGCGGCGGACAACAATGCTGACGGTGACGATGGCGTCGACGAGGAAGCCGTCTCGGAGCAAGTGCGCCGCGACATGGACGAAGCGCTCTCGAACACCGAACTGTCGTGGGGCGGCGTCCGAAAGAAAGAGACGACGCGCCTCAAACTCGACACGTCGTCGGTCGACGACATTGACCGGTCCAGTTTCGAGAACGCGAAGGTAACCGAGACACGTGGAGGCAGCGTCGACGATGCGGTCTCGGGACTCCAAGGGCTTCGTGGCGGTGAAAAAGAGACGGCCGTCGGTGAAAGCACGGACGACCAAGCCACCGCACTCTCCGAACTCCGTAAGCAACAGCAGGCCACAGAGGAGGCGGAATCGACCGGCCTTCTCGACCGGATTCGCGGGCTGTTTTCCTGAACGCCGCGCGCTCGCGCAAGGTTATTTTGCAGGTTCTGGGGCCGACTGACTTCACAACATCAAGCGTGCCGCGAAACAGTGAAACCAACCGCCGTATAGCGATTCACCAGAGCCTAATTTTCAGCGACCGCATCAATCGCTCAACGGACGACCGCCAGCTCAGGAGGTTAACTAGACAGTGTCCACGAAACTATTGTGTCACGGGGTATAGCTCAACCTGAATTCGAAGGGGTATCCTATTCGTGGGGTCCGGAGAAATGACAGCGGTTGATACGTGTTTGCCCTGCATTAACCGGCAGTGTTCAGATAGGGATGAGCAGTGAGGCTGCGCGTTTTCTGCGTGCACTATGCTCGAAAACGCCTGACACAGTGGCTTCGCCTTCGCGTAGCATCAGCCAATCAGAACCTACCGAAATGAAGGGGATAGCCTGGCGGTTCACTGCCCCCCGGACATCAGCGAGGTCGGGTAGCGAAGTAGGTCAGCACGACCAGGCCACCGATCGGACCAAGTAACTCGGCCCCGAATCGCGAGAAATCGCCCGTGAGATAGCCGAACGCGAGGCCAACAATCAATATAGCGACGAGCAGGCTGACGAAGCCCCAGACGTAACTCGGTGACTGATTGCTGTCACAATGGTCGATGCCTGAACTGGTCAGTTCACCCAGGGCGGCGACGATACCAGACACCCCCCACAGCAGACCAACAGTCAACTCTGGCACCCACGCGATCGCTGGGGCGTTCGCAGCAGATTCGACCGCGGGAACAACCCGCATAAACGACATTGATCCGCTAATGACGAGGAACGCCACCGCCTTCTGGGTACGCTTTTCCATCGTATTACAGGTGTTCTTGGCCTTGGATGTAATGGTACGGGGGAAGGTTGTCTGGTGCCGGGTCGACGTAGTCGTTGACGATGAGGACATCGATCGCGACGCCATGCCCGTCGTTCGATATCTTTACCCAAGAGAGTTCAACAGCGATGACGGCAGCAAAGGCCGCAATGATGAGTGGCCCAATCGGGCCGGTGACGCCGGCAGAAACCAGGGCCGCTTCGGCTGCCACCGCACCGACCCCGCTGGCCGCTGTGACCGCTTCAACTAGGTCCTTCGTCAAGTTGTCGTCCATGAAGATCCGGTACCTGTCGCGTAGGGGACCCTGATGAAGGATTTCCAGTTTGGTTTTGCCGCTGTTGCCTGAGTTATGCGACAAGGTACCTACTTGGTCATTACTCTTAATGTGCCACTCGGCTTCGACTTGGTCGCCGTCCTCGCTGAACGTCACGTCGCCGTCCTCAGAGGCCTTGTTGAGGCCCTGAATGCCCTGGTTCATCTCGTTGTAGCTGAGACGCTTGAAGTGGTCCGGGACGTGATCCACTTCGGAGGCGTCCGGCGCGGACTCCCACTCTCGTTCGGAGACAGCCATGTTGAAACGGCCATTCTGGAACTGTGCCCAGTCAGGCGGACCTCGTCGCCCTCTCCCTTGACCGTCGCCGCGACCACGACCGGGGTTCGCAGATGCGGCGCCAGAGGCACCAACGAGTCCGACGAGAGTCATTCCGGTAGTTTTCAAGATGTTTCGTCTAGTCGAATTTGAATCATTTGGTGACATGATTCAAATCATATTTCAAACAAGTAGATTTAAAATATTTTTCATATGCTGGGATGCGGGAAACGACTACTGTGTCCACCAGCGCCGATTCCCTGCAAGATGAGACTTGTACCGACGAGTCCCGCGATCTCGTTGTCCGTACCCATCGTGTTACCGAGAATTTCGTGAACTCGTCGTAAAATGTGTTGTTCATAACATCAAGCGTACCGCAACATAGCCGGATCAACCGCTGTATGGCGATTCACCAGAGCCAAATGCCACAGACCGTGGTTGCCATCAAAGTGATTTCGCCGGAGACAGAACGCAGACCCAAGTTATCACTCATTAATACATAACGAGAGTGAATGTAATCTCTGTATACAGATTTATGCGAGGGCCATACGAGGTATTACGTATGGCGAAAGGCCTTGACGTAGGTACGATGAACATCCTGTCCGCGAGTCAGGATGGAAACGAGACGGTTTTTGTCCAGCAGCGAAACTCGTTTGTCGAAATCGACTACAGCGACATGGCGGAACAGATGCTCTCGCGGAGCGACGTTCTGCACATCCGCAAGGACGACAAAGTGTACGTCGTCGGCGACGACGCACTCAACTTTGCGAACATCTTCAGCAAGGAAACGCGGCGGCCGATGCAACACGGCATCCTCTCCAGCGAGGAGTCCTCCGCGATTCCGATGATTAAACTCATCATCGAACAGGTCGTCGGCGCGCCCTCCCGCCCGAACGAACGCCTGTTCTATTCGAGTCCCGCAGACCCCATCGACTCCGAGCTTTCGACGCTGTATCACGACAAGACGCTCGAATCGATGCTCGGCGATATGGGGTACGACCCCGAACCCATCAACGAGGGGATGGCGGTCATCTACAGCGAACTCGCAGACAACAACTTCACCGGTCTCGGCATCTCGTTCGGCGCAGGCATGACGAACATCTGTCTGTCGTACTACGCGGTCCCCGTGATGCAGTTCTCCATTGCCCGCGGTGGCGACTGGATCGACAACCAGACCGCACAGGCGACCGGAACAGCCGTCGACAAGGTGACCTCAATCAAGGAAGACGGCTTCGAACTCGACTTCCGTACCGACGTCGGCGGCGTCGAGGGCGCACTGTCCATCTACTACGAAAACCTCCTCGACTACGTTATCGAGAACATCGAACGCGAAGTCGACGAAGAAGACATCGAAGAAGGACTGGACGTACCGGTCGTCGTCACCGGCGGTACGTCGAGTCCCGAAGGCTTCGAACAACTGTTCGAACACCACCTCGAAGACTCGACGATTCCGTTCTCCGTGAACGAGGTCCGCAGTATCGAACGCCCGCTGTACAGCGTCGCTCGCGGGTCGCTCGTCGCGGCACGGTCTGAAGAGGAATCCAACGGTGGGTCCGGAAGCGGGTCCCGCAAAAGCTCGAAGTCGAAATCTAAGTCCAAAGCGAACTCCAAGTCCAAAGCGAACTCCAAGTCCAAAGCGAACTCCAAGTCGAAAAAGGAAGCCGAAGCGTCGAGCGAATCGAACTAACCAACGACGCCAGACGAAGTGTCGAGCACGCGGCACCGACAGCAGCGCGGCGGTGACCAGTCGGAAGCGCCGAAAGCGGAAGCGACTCGTTTAGCCGTCGTCGCCGCCGTCGCATCGCGTCTCCGCGGCCTGTTTGCGAAAACGCGTTATAGCGTCGTCCCACGACTCACTTGCCGGGGCGTCGCGCTCGTGCGATGCTTCGATATCAGCGAAACCGCAGCGCTCGCAGTACAGCGCTGCATGTCCATCGAAAGCAAGCGTAGACAGGTGCTGTGAGCAACGCGGGCAAGGCATACGGTATCCGACGCCCGATACTCACTCACGTCGTATAGAACTAACCCAGTTGCTTCAGCGAGAGACCGGTCGGTGAAACCTCCATATATAAATAATGGATATCTAACAGAAGATTCACCACGACGTGGGTCCGAACGGGTAGATGATGAAGGTCCTCTGCTTTGGTATGGGGCAAGCGGGCGGGAACGTCCTCGACGCCCTCATCCAGTACGAAAAACGAACGAACGCCGATTTCCTCATCGACGCGGTTGCCTACAATACGGCGTCTGCAGACCTCCGTGGGCTCGAACACGTTCCCGAGTCGAACCGCATCCTCTTCGGTGCCGACGAGGTGAGCGGACACGGCGTCGGCGCGGACAACGAACTCGCCGCGGAACTCGCAGAGCGCGACAGTCGACAACTGCTCCGCGGTACCGACGGAACGCCGACATCGCAAGCGGACGCGTTCATGATATTCGCTGGGCTCGGCGGCGGAACCGGCAGCGGCGCAGCGCCGGTCCTCGCAAAGCACCTCAAACGCATCTACAACCAGCCCGTCTACGGCGTCGGCATCCTCCCTGCGGCGGACGAAGGCGGTCTCTACTCGCGGAACGCCGCTCGCTCGCTCAAGACGTTTGTCGACGTAACTGACCACGTCTTCGCCTTCGACAACGGCGCGTGGTCACAGAGCGGCGAAGACGTCGCACAGGCACACGATTCGATGAACGAGACGCTCGTCCGGCGGCTGGGTATCCTCCTTGCATCCGGCGAAGTGAGCGACTCGGGAACCGTCGCAGAGAGCGTCGTCGACTCGTCCGAGATTATCAACACCCTCCGCGGCGGCGGCATCTCGACGATTGGCTATGCGGCGAGCGAACTGCCGACCGACGCTAACGACGACGGCGGGTTCAGCATCAAAGGGTTGCTCGGCAAGAAGTCGTCGTCGGTGGACGAACTCGACTCCATCAACCGCATCACGACGCAGACGCGAAAGGCGGTTCTCGGCCGACTCACTCTCCCGTGCGACGTTGACTCAGCAGCGCGTGGACTCGTCATCGTGAGTGGCCCGCCCGAATGGTTGAACAGAAAAGCTATCGAGCGGAGTCGAACGTGGGTCGAAGAACAGACCCAGAGCATGGAAGTTCGCGGCGGCGACTACCCGGTGCCGGAGTCGAACCACATCGGTGTGTTGGTCCTCCTCGGCGACGTGGCGAGAAGCGACCGCATCAAAGAGATTCAATCGACCGCCGTCGATGCACAGCGAAACGGTGAGTCGGCCCACGAAGCGACGGAGCAAGTCGTCGACGAACGGCTCGACACGCTCTTTTGAACGCGTTCGGTTTCCTTCGCTTCTGAGAGGTGGGGAGTGCTTCGGTGACACGGAGATACGGGTGATATTCCGCAGATTTGAGAATGTTCTCTCAAACTGCAGGTCGACACCGAACTAATGGCTCGTCCGGTGGACGGTCGACAACAGCGGGGGGACAATCGACGTTCGGAACAACGACCCAAGAGGAACAGTTGTTGAGGTCCGGATACCGCGGAAGTCGCAGGATGACCCGAACTAACACATTTTGACCGGGACACAGTGAGACACATCGAAGAAGAGAGCAGATGGTGCACTAGGACTGACAATTCGTCAATGGGCCGTTACACCGGTTTATCACCGTCTGAGTTGGCATACTACTAGACAGTATATGAGAAAATATCATATAGTCTCGTTGAGAACTCTTGAATGCGTGTCCCAGATTAGCATGGTGTCGACACCACGCCTCCTCGTTTATGGACCACCACCGGACCAGCAGCCGCCCCAAGGAGTTGTGGAGGTACAGTACGTGAGTTCGAATCAGGAGTTGTCCGACCAATTGACCGGACAACCAGCGCATTTGATACTCTGTCTACACGCACCACCGCAGTTCAACGGTGTCGAGGCGGTGAAGGCGGTCCGCCGCTTCGATGCGTCGGTTCCGGTGGTGTTAGCAACGCAGATGCAGAATGCGAGAGTCAACATACAGGCGATACAATCACAGGTCACCTGGAGCGTGGGTCTTCCGAGCGATGTGCCGGCAGAGGAAGCGCTCTCTGAAGTCGTCGTCGACGCGGCCGAGTGGCTTGACGGTCAAACCGAGTAAGAACTCCCGTGTGTAGCGGAACCTCGCTTAGTCGTGAGTCGGCGTATCGGCTGACTCCAGCGATACGTCGGCGTCAGTCGATGGAACCACATGTTCCAGTTCGTACTGTGCGCTCCACAAATTGTCGAACAGTCGGTCGAACTCATCGGGGGTTGTATCGGTGGGGCGACGGCGCGAATACTCCCACAGAAGCACCTCCGCCTGTTGGAGATACACTTTGGCCTGCAGGAGCGTATCGTCAACGCCGTGCTCTGGATAGTGACGAGACATATCATGATACATGCTATCAAACAACATGAGTGTTTCAATTACTGTGACGGCAGTATGGTTGTTTTATCACTGATTTTTTCCATACATGTGTCAGGCTCAAAACCAGAATCATTAATATGTCGTCAGTAAGTGTATGCTAGTGGATGCAGTACCGCACAGTGTAACCCCTCGGACGCATCCGCTGACCGAACTCATCCCCCCTTCCCCCTTCCCATTAGGTTCGGTCACCCACCTTTATAAGAAAATTACCTGCACGAGACAGTTCCGTCCGCGCTGAACTCCAGAACTACGTCGAAAAGTGAGGCGAACGTTCGAATCGTCTGCTCGTCGTGGCGAGTCGGGTCGAGATAATACTGTGCACGGGCGTCTGCGGCCCTAACCTGTGCAGTAAGGGCGTGAAGGAACCGGAAGACATGCTGGTCGTTATCGACAGCCTCGAGAAGACTCGATAGTGAGTGGATAGACACGTTCCACGGTGCGTCGGTCCACTGAGTCAGAAGATTGGTTACTTCGGTACCGAGACGGGGGAGGTCAGTCGGTCGCTCGACGTTCAGTACGTCGACCTGTCTCTCCGACATCTCGATGGCGCGGGTCCGGTCGTGAGGCGGTGCAGTGATGACCACGCGTTGTTCGGTTGCTTCAGTACGAGAGGTACGGAGAATGTCGAGTTGTGCGTCGAACGGTGTCTCGATACACATAAGAAGTTGGTTCGTTGCTGTCGATTCCGTCATTGACTGCCGTATGGAGCGACCACACGCGACTGCAGACGCAGCAGGGCCGACGAAGAGTACGTTTGGCTGGTCCGTAAGACGGTCGAACGCATCAGTTGCCGGTATGTCGAACCCAATTTCGGAGGCAGTATCGTCGCTCCCCACAGGCTCGGTTTGCTCGGGAGGATTCGGGGGAGTTGCGTCGCTGGTGCGGACCCCCGCACGACTCGTCTGTCGTGATGCTGCGAGGCCCACTTGAGACGACGAGGGTTGCATCTCGGAGTCGGAAGTCGACGTGGGAGGCTCTAGCTCGTCGTGTTCGTCCATAGTTCCCAATGTTGTTCAGAGAGAATAAAAATATATCGGGATATATCCCAACTATCTGGACAACAGAAGATAAGTAGCCTAGAAGAAACACTATAAGACAATCTATATCCAATATTTGTAGGTGATTGTAAACCAGCAGGTGCTGGAGCCACCCCAGGAGGATTGGGGGTTGCATAATGGTATCTACCTCGGTTACTAACTGCCCAGAGTCATGGTAGATACCAAGCAGATTCGGGCATAAGAGATATATCAAGACTGTGCTATATAAAATCCAATACTACTCCAAGTGGGTCAACAATGGGAATGAGTATCTCGGGGCACGAAAGCCCCAAACGAACGCGGGTGTGGTACGACTGTGAACGAGACGAATCAGTATCCGAGGCGATTCTGACAGCGACAAGCGAGCATAAAGCGTGTGAACCGACCGAGCTCGCACCGCTCGGCGAGTACGCCGATACAGATGCACTCGACACGTTATTCGGTGCCGAGAGTTCGTTCTCGCCGTCGCTGTCGAACGGGAACCTCGAATTCGAATACGACGACGTGGTCGTCAAAGTCGATACGATGGGCGTAGTCGAAATCATCGACCCCGACTGAATTAACACTGGAGAAACGGTGGGCAGTATTGCTCATATTACAAAATTTAACTCCGTACCCACAAGTAGACCGATATCAACAGAAGTGCCTCAGATAGCAATATACGTCATTCTTTCGCGTGTCCTACTCGGTATTCTTCAGAGAGTGTGAACTCGATGCTATAAAAAGAATAAACTCTACCTATATGGTGCTTAGTGCCTCCCAATATAGGACCTAAAGTCAGGATAAACCTCATACTGAACGATATATTGGCTGAAGGTGTGCTATGTCGAATTTTGAATATTGTATATTTTAAGCAATATTATTGAGTCATGCCAGATCACTATAGCCATAGAATTGCGTCGACAGCAACTGCGACACGGAAAAGGCAATCGGGCGAGCGTTCGGTCGGACGCAGTTCTCAATTAACGCTTCCCGAATCGAATCCCGTCTTCGACGAGTCGGAGGTTTCGCTCGCGGTCGACGTATGGTTTCAGCCAGTCGTACTCCTGCAGCTGTACGATGAGGTCGGCTTGGAGGTTTCGCCACGCAATCGCGTAGATAGGTGATTGTCCCCACGCGCGGAGTTCAGGGACGAACTCGTCGTACTTCTTGTAGTGGGCTTCGAGTCGTTCGATTGCGTCGACGACGTATTCGGCTGCCTCCGTTTCCGACTCGGCGTCGGCGATAGCACGGTTCAATCTCGTCTCCAGTCCTTCGACCGCTCGCTGCATGTCCTGTGCGGCCGTCCCCTCCGGTTCCGGCAGTGCGTCGAGAATCGGCTTCGGAACACCAAGTGAGAGTTCTTCGATAGGCATATCGTGCAGTGAGTGACCAGATAGCAAAAAGGCGGCGACGACCCAGTACGAGCACGAGAATCAGTGCGCCAAATACGGTCATCAGAGTCCGAGGCCGGTTTCGTATCCACTTCTGAGAATGAAGCTGGCGTTGTAACTCGTCGAACAGTTCGTCCGCAGAAGCGCGCCGGGGTGCCTCCGAAGGCCGTCCCAGACCTTCGGTTGTGGCGCGTAGTTGTCTCGCTATTCTGCTGCAGCGTCGTCGCCGGTCCGTGCCCTAAGTTCGGACTCGACGAGGTCGTCGAAATCGACGCCTTCTGTACGATACTGGTCGCGGTTGTCGAGGACGACCAGTCCCTTCTCGGTAATCTCGTACAGACCGGAGTTCGGCGCGGGCCCGACTCGCGCCAGCAGTCCGTAGTCTGCTAGTATCGGCAGTCGCGTGTTAATGTACGAACGGTTCTTGTCGAGGATATACGAGAGGTTTACAGCAGTATTCCGCCTCCCATCAGAGAGTGCCTCCAGTATATCGAAGTCAGTTGGGACGGCCAACTTCATACACGGTTGTTTTCATCGCATGTTAAATAAACATCTTATGAGTAGGTCACATACAGATATTAGTAGGTAGACACGATTGGTGTCGGAGAAAACGGGAATATCGGCACCAAAAGTGGGAGTAGCCTGGTCAAAGTGTCTAGTTTGGGAAGCTGCTACTTGTGCTCGAGTGCGTCGCGAGCGAATCGAAGGTCTTCGAGAATCTGTTCGTGTCGGTCGATAGCGGCATCGATGTGTGCCCGAGGCGAAACCGTCTCGTGGTCGTCGTGGTTGTGGTACTGTGCCTGTATCAGATGCGCCTCAAGTGCGCGAGACGTCGAGTCACTCGCGGCCAAGAGCGCCTGCGTAATCGTCCAGTCGATCGAGTTGTTGTCGGGGAGTTCGTCGAATACCGCTAGTTCCCCCTCGTGTCGATTGTCCATCATTGACCACGTTGTGGCGTGATAGTATTTAAAACTATAGAGAACTGATAATTCCAAGACTCCAGAACCTCCATAAAACCAGCTATATGGCTGATTAAGGCCGTTATGACCTATCAAACTGTCCTTGTAAATTCATCAAATAAAATATAATTTCGTTAATCAGATGTTGTCGGCCGCTGGTTTACTGCCGGAAAAGAAGGTTTTCCTCCCCCACTTCGGTACCGTGGGGAATCGTCGCTACTTCTCTTCGACGTGGCGAATCTCGACGCCGATACCGCGCGTGGAGTCGACCATCTCAGCACCACTCATCTCCGCGCGCCCGATAGCGAATGCCTTCGGACCCTCGACAATAACCTCGTCGCCCGAGCGAATCTCCGCGTCAGCGTCGACGACACCGGGTGCGAGGACCGAGCCGTGCGGAACGAACCCGTCGATTTCGACTGTCTTCGTCGGCGCGTCGCTGTCGCGCCAGACCTTCGCACCTTCGAGCGTAAAGGAGATGACGCCGTACTGCGGCACCATCGTCGCTAACTGCTCGCCTTCGCCGTTCCACACCTGCAGTTTGGGGTAGCGACTCGTCATCTCCAGTTCCACATCAGAAAAGAGCGCGTCGCCAGCCGCCGGGCCGAGTTGGTAGTCGGCGATAGCCTTTACCACGTTGTGCTCGCGTTCCTCCCGGGTGAATTTGGGTTCGCCGTCGAGCGTCCGCATCAGGTTCCCGATGGATTCACTCGTCGTCGGGTGTTCCGAAACCGTGTACTCGACATCGAGGTCGAGGTCGGCTTCGACGCGTTCGACGATTTCGGTGTACGCGCCCGGCGGCACGTGCGCGATGATGCGCGGGTAGTCGTTGCGCTTCAGGTACCGACGGAGTACCTCGGCGACGAACGTTTTCTCGTCTTCGGACCAGTCACCCGTGACGACCGAGTCGTAGTGCTGGGCGGGATACGTGAGTTCCAACTCCTGCGGAACGACGCCGATAGGCGAGGTCATCGACACCATGTGTCCACGGTATTGGACGGCCTCGTGGAACTGACGGTGACTCTGTGACTCGCTGTAGGGCTTTTTCGCCGAACACGGAAGGAGAACGAGCGGGTGGTCGAACCGGTTTTTGTAGCGCGTCGTCACGCGGTCGGCGAACCGCTGAATCTCCACGCGGTCGATGGATTCCTCGGATGCGGCCGTGAGTTCCGAGTCGCGGATGACGGGAATCCGCTCTTCCATGAACGAGTACTGCTG
>NZ_JBZRPK010000089.1:0-982 GCF_058382125.1 Haloferax sp. s1 | reverse complement strand
CAACGTGTTCACCGACGACGCGCGCTCACTCGACGTACAGTCACCAGCGTCATTCGAATCCAGTAACCTGGCCGAAGCACCGTGGCAGGTCCCCCCCGGTTCCAACGTGACCGAGAACGCGACCATCGAGAACGTCGGCGATATCGCAGGAAGCTACAATGCGACACTCGTCGTCGACGGGACCACACAGGGTACGTCGCAGAGCGGGAGTCTGGCACCCGGAAACTCGACGACGGTGAGCTTCACGAAGACGCTCAACACCGCCGGCAGCTACAACGTCACTATCGATGAACGCTCGACCGAGAGCGACGAACTCATCTCGAAGTCCGTCCGCGTCGTCGCGGCCGCAAATTCGAGTGTGACCAACGTGTCGGTCGCTCCGTCGACTATCAACACCGCCGAGCGCTACTCGATCACCGCGACAGTCGAGAACACCGGCGGACTCTCGGACGTTGTCGACCTGACGTACACCGTCTCCAACGAAAGTACGGAAGAAGTCTACAACACCACGCAGACGCTCGTCGTCGGTCCCGACGCGACCGAACAAAAGACCGTCTCGACGCTCGCCCCGCAGGAACTCGGCTCCGACGACATCGAGAACTTCACCGTCGAAGTCAACGATGTCGAGGCGAACACGAAGCTGACGGTCGCGAAGTCCGACCGGCTTCCGCCGACGATTCGACTCCAGACGCCGTCGCAGGGGCTGACCCCGTACGGCACGCCCATCAACCTCTCCGTTACTGATGGCTCGGGCGTCGACTCGGCAACCTACAGCTTCGGTAACGACTCGAAGACGCTCTCGCTCGGCGCGAACGGCACCGCGACTATCGCGACCGACTCGCTCGAAGAGGGTCAGAAGACGCTCACCGTCACCGCGACGGACACGGAGGGTAACGAACTCACGCGGACCTTCCAGTTCGACCTCGTCTCCTCGCCGCGTATCAAGAGCGTCACCCCGACCGACGTCGCCGGTCCGTCGAGC
>NZ_JBZRPK010000090.1:0-985 GCF_058382125.1 Haloferax sp. s1 | reverse complement strand
GTGTCGAGTTCGACTATCTCGTACAGTTTGCTCCAGTCTTCCATGCCGCCTTTGGCCACGGTTACGTCATCGTAGCCCCGCTCAGAAAGTTCGAATCCGAACGAGGTAGACGACAATCCCTTCCCGCAGATGGCGACGACTGGTCCGTCGGCGGCGAGCGCGGCGACTTGCTCCCAATCCCAGTCACTGCCGAGCCCCTCGATTGGGTGGAACGGAACATTCACGGCACCCTCGATGTGCCACGCGTCGAAACTCTCGGGCGGACGCGTATCGATTACGGTGACGGACGAACCGGTGTCCAACTCCGCTGCGAGTTCTTCGACGGTGATCTGGTGGAGGAGCGTTCCCATAGGTATAGATATGTGAACAATACACAAAACTATTTGTGGCGGCTCTCGGCGGTCCCTGTCAGTTCCCGGCGTCACAGCTACCAACGCAGCACAACTCAGCGAATACCGAAGCAGTCACTCACCGGACGAGTGTTAGAAAAGTCGAACTACAGTCGTCGTCCCGTCTTACAGCTCGGCCTCGAAGTCTTCGAGGGCGTAGACGGTGTCAGAGCCGCGGCGGTCGAGCGTCTCGTTGGCGAGGAGCCAGTAGACGACCGACAGCGCACGACGACCCTTGTTGTTCGTCGGGACGACGAGGTCGACGTTCGACGTCTGGTTGTTGGAGTCGCACATCGCGATAACCGGGATGCCGACCGTGATTGCCTCTTTGACGGCCTGCGCGTCACCAATCGGGTCGGTGACGACGACCACGTCGGGTTCGATGTAGCCGGCGTAGTCCGGGTTCGTCAGCGTGCCGGGGATAAAGCGTCCCGTGCGGGCACGAGCGCCGACGGCGTCTGCGAACTTCTCGGCCGGGAAACGACCGTACTGACGGGAGGACGTAACCAGAATCTGCTCCGGACTGTAGTTCGCGAGGAAGTCCGCAGCGGTGCGGATTCGCGAGTCCGTCTGGCTAACGTCGAGCACGTATAGCC
>NZ_JBZRPK010000091.1:0-987 GCF_058382125.1 Haloferax sp. s1 | reverse complement strand
GGAATATAGCTGCTGATTCCCCGCTGCTGCTTCGATTAAAATTTGTTCGGACGTGTGCGCTCACCCGGCCAAATAACAAACGTTTGATGATGTTAAATTCACCTATACAATACGTATTATCATTATAATAATGGCCAGAAAGTTATTATCTACTGAGTAAATACCCACAACTGAAACGTGCGATGAACATTTTCTTCCAAGAAAACCACGGGATGACGCCAACAATTAGCTCCGCAACGAATAGATCGTACAGATTCCCGGACGGTATCACGGGGTCTGTACTATGAGTCGGTCCGAACTCTGGCTCGTCGAACCGCCTCGCGAACGTACACTAGTCGCCACCCACACTTTCGATGTCTGATAAAAACACACACGACTCCAATTTCCTTCCGGTCGGACGACGTACACTGTTGAAATCCACAGCCGCCCTTCTGGCGGGGAGTGCGCTCACTTCAGCCCCCGCATCGGCACACCACTATGATTCGAAGATCCACTACGAACCACAGGTGGACGAGGACAACCTCATGCAATTGTCCGTCGAGGGTCACGAAGTTCTCGACGACGGGGTGAAACTTGACCTCGGTACTCACGAAGGGTACATTCGTCTATTCAGCGACAACCTAGTTCGCGTCGCCATCATGGAACCGGGCGAGGAAGAATACGAATCTCGGGGTATCGAGAACGGACTCAGCGAGTGGGACACGCCGAGCTTCAGCGTCGATTCGAGCCCCGACAAGATAGCCATCGAGACCGACACGGTTACTGTCGAAATCAACACGGAACTCTTCGGTGTCCGGTTCCTCGACGAGGAAGGGACGGTCATCAACGAGGACTACTTGGATAAGGGGTCGTCAGGATACGCCCCATCTCCCGATAGAGCTGAGGAATCGACCAACCCAACGCCGCAAACAAACGCAACACAGCAGACCAACTCAACGCTGCAAGAGTCCGCTTACAGGTCCACAAGCGTGAGCGACCTGGATGCAG
>NZ_JBZRPK010000092.1:0-991 GCF_058382125.1 Haloferax sp. s1 | reverse complement strand
CATCCGGCGGGCTCGACCGCAGCACGGACACGCTCGGCGACGCGTTCTACCCGCTGTTCCAACTCCTCTTCGACGAAGACGGCGAGTTCGTCGCCGACATCGAAGAGAAACTCCAGCAGGCGCGGATGCCGAACACTGTCGAACTCTACCTTTCGCGGGCACTCGCTATCGGCGTCCTCGTCGGTTTCGCACTGTGGTTCGTCGGAATGCTCGTCGGCTACGGCGTCTTCGCACTCGGGCTCATCTCGGCCGAGTCGCTGAGTCTGGGCATTCCCGTGGCGAGTGAGTCGACGGCGAACCTCCTCCGGTCGCTTGCGATGCCCGCTGCCGTCGTCATCTTGGGCATCGTATTCGGGTCGGTCGGCTTCGGAACCGGATTCGGGACACTCGTTGCGATACCGTACTCGAAGGCGTCGTCCCGGAAGCGAGAGATCAACATGCTCCTTTCGGATTCGATTTCGTTCATGTACGCCCTGTCGGTCGGTGGGCTGAACCAACTGGAGATTCTGGAAGCGATGGCACGGGCCGAAGACACCTACGGCGAGGTTTCGCGGGAGTTCCAGAGCATCGTTCAGGAGACGGAGTATTTCGGCACCGACTACCGAAACGCCATCCGACAACAGGCGGTGTTGACGCCCTCCGACGAACTCGCGCAGTTCCTCACGGACATGCTCTCTATCGTCAACTCCGGCGGCGACATGCAGGGTTTCCTCGACGACAAGAAGGACAAGCACCTCCGAACGGCTAAACAACAGCAAGAACAGACCCTGGAAACCATGGAGCTGTTCGGCGAGATGTACATGACGCTGTCGCTGTTCCCGCTGCTTCTTATCATCATTCTCGTCATCATGAGCATGCACGGGAAGGCACAGCAGGAACTCCTCTACGCGACGGTCTACGGGCTCATTCCACTGACTGGGCTTGGCTTTCTCGTCCCCGACTCGACGGTCAAACAGGTCGATACGGGCGACTGCTTCCTCAGCCCTGAAGT
>NZ_JBZRPK010000640.1:0-11362 GCF_058382125.1 Haloferax sp. s1 | reverse complement strand
TGCCACAAGACTGTATGTGTGCGACGAGTACGGTACGGTGCGGTGCGGTACGGTACGGTACGGTGCGGTGCGGTGCGGTACGGTGCGGTGCGGTACGGTACGGTGGCGAGCGGACGCGAATAGCACTGAGAACCCTCGTGCTTCAGTTCGGGGGAGATATCAATCAGTTACGTCCCAATCGAGCGGTCTTCCGTTCCACTTGTTGATAATCGGTTCGCGAAAGTCGGTGCCGAACGCTCGGGAGCTGACAGCGATAATCGGTGGTGCCTGGACGCGTTTGAACGTCGAGCGCGTGAGTCGGTTGTAGGTGTCGTAAACGGTCTCTTCGAACGCTTCTATGGTGTATCGGTCGTAGACGGAACGGCCCTGGCGGTCGCGATATCGTTCGGAGTCGAGTTCCTCGGTTTCGAACTGCGCGACGAGTTCAGCAGGGTCCATACGGTTTTCGAGCAAGTCGTCGACGAGTGGTGCGACCGTCGAGTAATCGAACGGGTCGACCTGGTCCGCTGCGAGTTCGGCCGATGGCTCGATTTCGAACGTCTCCGCTGGAATCAGCTCTTCTCCGTGCCGCTCGTTGACGTATCGAGCGACGTCGTAGACTTCCATCTTCGAGAGGTCGCCCAAGATATCGAGGCCACCATCCATGTCGCCGTACAGGGTTACGTACCCGAGAGCCATCTCAGTCTCGTTGCCGTTCGAAACCAACATCGCGGACTCATCTGCTGGCGAGTCGTTCGCTACCAACATCATGAGTAGCCCACGAACGCGTGCATACACGTTCTCTTTTGCCGTTTCGGAGTCGATATCGTCGTAGTGCTTCTCGTAGGTGTCCAGAATCTCGTCGTAAATGGACTGAACCGGAATGGTTCGGTATTCGACACCAAAATTAGCCGCGAGTACCTTGGCAATGCTCTTCGTGGTCTCTGTGTTGACCGCCGAGGGGAGGTTGAACGCAATTACATTCTCCGGCCCGAGTGCGTCGACACAGACTGCCAATCCGAGTGACGAATCGATGCCACCAGAGATTGGTTCGAGGATTTTCTCGAAGCCGGTTTTGCGAGCATAATCACGAACACCCATAACGAGTGCATCGTACAGTTCTTTTTCCCGGCGCTCCGTCGAGATAGTCGTCGGCGTGTATTGGGAATGGGAGTCAGACTGAGGGTGGGGCTGGGACTGAGAGCGGGACTGGGAGAGCACGGCGTCGTCTTGACTCACCGTGACGTGGACGCTGTCTTCGGTGAACTGGGCCGCTTTCGCAAGGAGTGTGCCGTCTGCGGCATAGACCAGACTATCGCCGTCGAAGACGAGGATGTTCTTCTCCACATCAGCGACGCCAACCGTATTCACGTAGATGAGTGGGAGTCCCGTCTGCTCGATGTGTCGCTGGATAATCTCGTGGCGGGTCTGTCGCTTTCCCGCTTCGAAAGGCGATGCGTTGATGTTGATGAGTAGGTCAGCGCCCGCGTCCGCGAGTTCCGTAATAGGCTGGCGGTCGTATTCCTCATCCCACATGTCTTCACAGACGGTGACGCCGAGGTCCATCTGTTCCCCATTGACTGCAATCTGGATGGGACTGATGTCTTCTCCAGCCTCGAAATAGCGCTCGTCGTCGAAGTATCGATAGTTCGGGAGCAGAACTTTCCGGGCGATTCCCCTGACAGTGCCGTTCTGGAGGACGGCAGCGGCATTGTATACGCCACGGTCGTCTCTGTCGATGACCCCCACGACGACAGCCGTGTCACCGGTTCGCCGGCGGATGTAATCGAGTGCGCGTCGGTTTTCGTCGACGAACGTTTCGTCTTCGATGAGGTCCCGGATACAGTAACCCGTAATTGCCATCTCTGGAAAAACGACGACGTCTGAACCGTCTTGTTCGGCCCTCTCAAGGCTATCGACGATGCGGTCGGTGTTCCCCTTGATGTCACCTGTGGTTGGGTTGACCTGTGAAAGGGTGACGTCGATATCCATATGCTGTCTTGGAACTAATTCGTGATATCACTGCCGAACTAGCGTATGTTCTCCCAGATTTGACACACAAGCCATCCAGTTTACGGTAGACTATACTAATAAGGGATAGTTTTTGGCCAGCCTAATAATCGAAACAATTTTATTAATTTAGGCCGGCCTAAATATCGTGGAACGTGAGACAATTCGTGACAACCCAGTAACACGACGCGACTATGTGAAGTACGGTGGGACAGTCATTGGTGTGGGGATACTTACTGGCTGTACGGGGAGCGGCGAATCCTCAACACCAACAGAGACAACATCCGGGTCTGTTACAGTGGCCGAAACCGCCAAAGAGACGTCGTACTCGGTGACGATGTCGCCCGCCGGAGAGGTTACGTTCGAGCAACCGCCGGAGAGTGTCTTCACAGTCCTCCCACATCATGCTGATATGGCGACCGCAGTCGGACACGGCGACGCCGTCACGTCGATGCTGTACAGCCCCGGATACAACGACGAGATATGGAACAAGTTTCTCGAACGCCTCGATGGTGTTTCTGTCGATTGGGCCGGTCTCCCCGGGTCGTGGAACCCGAGCAAAGAGTTACTCTACGAACTCGACAGTGACCTTCACCTCGCCGACCCTGCCTACATGACGACCATGCAGGGGTGGAGTACCGACGATATCGAAGAAATCACTGAGAATGTCGCCCCGTGGTTCGGGAACACACTCAGCAGCGCCAACAAAGAACCACCGGCAGGTTGGGCCGAGGGGTACCAGTACTACACACTCTGGGAGATTTTCGAAAAAGTCGCACAAGTCTTCCAAGCGGAGGCGCGATACGAGGCACTCGCTGATGTGCATGCCCAAGTACTCTCGACTATCGAAGGAAACCTCCCGCCCGAAGACCAGCGTCCGACAGCGGCGATGGTCATTTTTGCACAGTCAGAAGACAGCATGTACGTGTACGCGCTAAACGGCCCGGGTTTCCTGACGGCCCACACTCGACCGCTTGGCGCGGCAGATGTCTTCGCGGATGTACAAACTGAGTCGTCCGTCGACTTCGAGGCGCTCATCGAGGCCGACCCGGATGTCATCCTCTGTCTCGCCGGGATGTCCGAATATAGACACGTGACGAAGGTACGCGACCGTCTAAAGAGTAATCCGACGACGAAGTCACTCTCAGCCGTTCAGAACGACCGTATCTACACGCAGGGCGGACGCAACCAGGGGCCACTCATGAACCTCTTTCAACTTGAGATGGCGGCAAAGCAACTCTATCCCGACATTTTCGGGGAGTGGCCGACCTACACTGAAGGGCCGTACCCGGAGATTCCCGCAGACGAACAGTTGTTTGATCGCCAACGCGTTGCAGACATTATCAAGGGCGACTTCTAGATATTATGGTCAATTTCTAAATAACAAGGTCTACTCCCATATAGAACCCAAATCGAATTAGGGTCGGTCCAGTTCTTTATCCCACGCTTTCCACGTCTTCACCAGTGGAATCATCGTATAATCGTCGACGATCTGTTCTCCATCGAAGAGGTCCCAAACGTACTCTTTGAGTGAGTTCAAATCCGCGTGCCAAGTGCTAAATACGAGGTCGTACTCACCGAGACAAGAACTCGCATTGTAAATGAGACCCTCATCGATGAGTTTCGTAATAAACTCTTTTCTGACATCAGATGACACGTGCTGGTCGAACGTGACGAGAACTTGCGCAGTTACGAGGTCTGCCTCTTGAAGCACAATTACTGCGAGAATTTCGAGTACATCGCTTTCCTGGAGTTTCTCTCGGCGGCGGCGGACTGCTGTTCGAGAGAGTCCGACCCGTTCTGCAAGTTCAGTGTCGGAGATCCTCCCATTCTCGTTGAGCGCACGGAAAATCTCGTAATCGTGTTCGTCGAGGTAATTCGAGAGCACCGCCTGCGGCGTATCGGGATTCGGAGCAGTGCCGTCAACAGATTTGGGGTTGAAATTTTCCATACGAAATTGTATCTATGAGACAATTTGTGACTTCTGATCGAATATGCTAATCAAAACGGAATAGAAACTGTGTCCCATTATCACCGTGTGTTCAGTGTGGGGAAATCAACTTCTCGGTGACATACACCGAAGTAGCCTCAACACACTTACAATAGGACGAGTCGCGAGGGGTCTCCGATATGCTGTCCACCCTGTGAGCAACGCATAGTCATCAACTAGTTGTGAGAATTGGTGTTCTCAGAAAGAATATGGTTCGAGGCCATCTATCAATAGACAACGATGTACAGGAACCACGCTAGCAATGTCAGCGTCTGCTGGCGCGGTCAACCAACATCGGTTCGAAGGAGTGGAAGTCAGAAACGCCGGCACCGGTTTCACAATAATCTAACGACAGCGTCCAGCCGAATCACAAATTCACACAAAATAATCAATGAGCGATAACACCACGAACCAAGGACTAGAGGGGATCACAGTTGCAGAGACTCGAATTAGCGACATCGATGGCGAAAGTGGCGAACTTGTGATTGGTGGGTACCCCATCGAAGAGCTTGCAACAAACGCGACCTACGAGGAAAGTATCTTCCTCCTCTTGAACGGCCGACTCCCAACCGATAGAGAACTCGCCAACCTCCGAGCCAAACTCGCGGCCCGCCGGGAGATTAGCGACGAAGTACGGGCGGTGCTCCGGCGTGCTGCCGAAGAAGAAAAACCCGCGATGGATGCCCTTCGGATGGGCGCTGCGACAGCAACCATCGGGACCGAAGATGGCACCCCACAGGACGATGCGCAGCGAGTAATCGCCGCCTTCCCGACGATTGTAGCCACGTACTGGCGATATCGGCAGGGGAAGAAGCCGGTCGCACCGCGCGAAGATTTGGGACACGCCGCAAATTATCTCTACATGCTGAGCGGTGAGGAGCCGACCGACGCCGCCATCCGTGGGTTAGAAACGTACCTCAACACGGTTGTAGACCACGGGGTGAACGCCTCGACATTTACTGCGAGAGTCGTGGTTTCGACGGAGTCAGATCTCGTATCGGCAGCCACCGCCGCCGTCGGGACACTCAAGGGGCCACTCCACGGCGGCGCTCCGGGACCTGTCCTCGACATGTTCAAAGAAGTCCACGAATCCGGGGAACCAGAGGGGTACGTCCGCGAGACGCTGGAGCGTGGCGAACGCCTAATGGGGTTCGGCCACCGCGTCTACCGCGTTCGGGACCCACGCGCAGCGGTGCTCTCGACGGCCGCCGAGCGCTTCTACGAGGCGAGTTCGAATACGGAGTTCTTCGAGACCGTTCAAGACCTCGAAGAGTGCGCTGTCGATATCTTGGCGGAGCACAAGCCAGACCGGCGACTGGAGACGAATGTCGAGTTTTACACCGCTACGCTCCTTCACGGCCTCGGTATCCCGAAAGACGTGTTCACGGCGACGTTCGGCGTGTCGCGAGTCGGTGGCTGGATGGCGCACTGTCTCGAACAACTGGAAAATAATAGAGTAATTCGTCCGCGGGCACACTACGTGGGCGCGACTGGACGGACGTGGACACCAGTCGACGAACGATAGGTCCGCCAAATGTAGGATTTCACAGTTATTTGTTCGCTGTCTGAATGTCGAAGTGCTGCGTCTGCAACTCGGAGAGTAATCTGTTTGAACGGCACGAGAACCCATCTCACCACGATACAGCGAATTATCGGCCAGGCGGCGAGAGGATAATCGACCCTTCATCTGTTCTTTGACCTGGCGGTGCGGGTCAGCAGACCACCAAGTACCAACACTCAAGCATTCAAATACATTAACGGATACCTTCGTACATACTTTAAATATTACAATAGTATTCTAGATTGTACACTATAACACACCCAATTGAGGCCAAATGGTTCAAGATTGCCAGTCGAGTGTGGTGGAGAGACAGTAGTCCAACATCGGGTGAAGATAGGCATAACGGTATGACACAGAACGATTCAGTCGAAAACGAACCAGCGAGTATCGATCGTCGAACACTCCTCAAGTCAGCTACTGCAGTCGGTTTGGGGGGCGGGTTGCTTACGTTCAGCACTCCATTTGTGAGTGCACAAGCGGGAGGTCCTGTCATTCTTATGGGGATTGATACTGAGGACGGCGGCATAGGTGGGCACGGACCGGTCAGCACTTACGTCGATATTGTCAACGATATCCTCAGTAGGGTGACTAACGGGAACAACGGGATTCTCGTCGTTGGCGGCAGCGCCAACAGCCCGGTGACGACGTTTTGGGACCGTATCGGGACTGATACGGGCGAATCAGTCACGTACGTCAGGGGAAGCACCAACATCCGGAGTCAGAGTTTCAGCGGGTTCGCGATGCTTGCTGTCGTCAGCAGTGCACCCGAAACGACCGGCGGGATGTCGCAAGCGGAAAATGACGCCCTAGTCAGCCGTTCGGCAGACGTCGCGTCTTTCGTAGATAATGGGGGAGGACTGTTTGGCAGCTCCCAAACCGACTTCAACAACGCCTGGGCGTATATCGCAGATATTGGCAGCTTCACGACCAATACAGGTCTCAGCTATAGTGACGTCACACCAACTACGGAAGGTAACAACATCGGTATCGTCGATCCAGATCTGGACCTCTGTTGTTGGCACGATACCTTCACCGCTTGGCCGAGCTTCCTCGATGTGCTGGCTTGGCAAAGCAACTCCGTTGGCCAACAGGCGGCAGCACTCGGTGGAGCTAGAGTGACCTTACAGGCACCGGATGCCCAGTGTACGGCATCTTTCCCGGGCAACAAAGCTTGCGTCACGGATACGGTAACCTTCGACGGATCGGGGTCGAGTGACCCCGACGGTGACGACTCCAAACTCACTTACAGGTGGGACTTCGACGGGGACGGTATCACCGACGCAATCGGTCAAATCGTTACACACAGCTTCTCAAGTCCAGGACAGAAGACGGTTGTACTGACGGTCATCGACGAAGACGGGAAGTCATCCACTTGCACTGAGGTGGTTAACGTGGTAGTCTGTAATCGACCACCAACCGCCAACTGTGAAATAATCATCCCGAACGACTGTGGAATATCCTTCCCGGGCAACGTTTCAGCGACGGGTGAACCAATCTTCTTCGACGGGACGGGATCGAGTGACCCCGACGGTGACGTACTTACCTTCGAGTGGGACTTCGACGGGGACGGTATCACCGACGCAACCGGTGCAGTCGTCAAACACACCTTCACGACCGGCGGTAAAAAGACGGTTACACTCACAGTCACCGATGAACACGGTGCATCAGACACCTGTACGTTGACACTCACCGTGGCGATCAAAGCCGAAATCGATGTTAAACCCTGCTCTGAACCGAGTCCGATCAATCCCAGAAGTAGGGGCGTCACCCCGGTCAGTGTCAAGCAGACAAGCACATTCAACCCGACCGAACGGATTGACGTGGGGTCACTCCGCTTCGGCGACCCGGAGGATGTGAAGGTTGGCAGCGGTGCGAGTCCCGCCCATAACGGTCACGTCGAAGACACGGTTCCGTGTGGAGGAGACGGGAGAGATGACCTCGTACTCCACTTCCCAACTAGAGACGCTGGCTTCGACGGCGACGAAAATACGGGCCGATTGGAGGGCATGACACACGACGGTGTCCCGGTGTTTGGGGAGGACCGCGTGAGATTGGTCGGCCGGTGATTAGCATCAATCCCTCTTCACTCACTGTTTTCGATGCAAACTGGTCACCACCGCGTTCACTGACTCGCGGACGACTGCACCAGTAATCGGAGCGTCCGAAGGCCGACAAACCGAGGAACGCGGTCCAGATATTGCTCGTACTCGTCTCCGTACTGCTCTCGCAGCCACGGCTCTTCCGCGAGCGGGAAGCTGAACCACCACGCTAAGTAGAATCCACAGAGTGGAATCGCAAACGGCGAACCGGCTATAAAGGCATACCCGACCGTCGCGAGAACGTAGCCGACATACTGTGGGTTTCGTGAGTACTGATACAGTCCATCCGTCCGTAATTCACCTTCCAATCCTTGCGTCTGTTCCACGCCGAGGTCGAACGTCGAGATGGTGACGGTGACGAACCCGACGATAGCGAGCACGATTCCAAGATAGAACACCCAGGTCGGGAGACCGAGGGTTCCGAACTGGAGGATACCGAGTCCCAATAGCGATAGGTTCAGCGTATGCGAAAGCCCCCAAAACGCGTGGAACTGGAGGTTCTTTTCGCCGAGCGGATAGTACGACGTATAACCGAGTATACTCGCCCAGACGCCCCCGAGATTCACCACACCGGCCACAAGTCCGATACCAAGCAACACCTCGCTGAGTGTCAATAGCATCAGTTAGTGGTAGCATTGAGACCTGTTTTGGCGTTACGGCGGCACACTTAGCTAGTTTAAATACAATGTCAGTTTTGCACAACGTATATGAAATATCTACGGGCCACACTCCGCCAACCGAACTGGATGTTACATCCGATGCAGCAGTTCATCCGCGAGAACGACGTCGTCCACTACGAGGAACTGTTGTCGTGGAATATTGAGACAGGAGGGGACATCGAGTACGAGCTATAGTAACGTTTGCAAGTCAGTGCACACTCAATCGACCGCTGTCGTGCGGTCGGATGTGTCTCCAGTTGCAAACGCTACTATATTTTACGTAGAGGCAGCCCGTGAGCCGTACGAAGACGCGATTTCATCCGTAGACTCGATTCGGTGGTACGAAATAACCCCGATTGATGAGAATTCGTTTTACGTCTATATCTGTCAAGAAACTCGGACCGAAGACCGGACGTGGCGTGAGGCATATACTGAACTGGACCTCGTCGTCTTGCCACCGGTCATCTACGACGCTGACGCAACATTTGAGATGACGCTCGTCGGAGCAGGAGAGGACCTACGGACACTCATCGAGCGGTTGCCGCCGAGTATCGACGTGACTATCCGTTCGATTGGAACGTTCGACCGCCGCCACGAGACTGTCGCCACAGACTGCACCGAACGACAGTTCGAGGCACTCCAAGCGGCTGTTGCAATCGGTTATTACGATGTCCCCCGTCAAGGGACGCTAAACGATGTAGCACGTGCGCTCGATTGTGCGGAGAGTACTGCCTCCGATTTGCTCCGCAAAGCCGAATCTGCCGTGATGAAACGGCTGGTAACTCGGTATACTCACGAGTCTTAGATTTCTCTCACGGCCGTCTGGCCGGGAGGTGTATCCACCAATCAATTATTCAATACTATTATATGCTGGTGAGGTTACATTTCGTGTACACAGCGGAGTGTGATTGGTCGAATGTCTATGAATCTCACTGTCGAAAATCTCGGAATGGAGTACGGAAGTACCTGGGCGCTTCGAGATATCTCCCTTTCGTTCGATAGCGGCGTCGTCGGACTTCTCGGACCAAATGGTGCAGGGAAATCCACCCTAATGCGGATTATTACTACCTACCAAGAACCGACCGAGGGGACGGTCCACTGGAACGGAACTGAGGTGACTGAAAACCCACAGGCAATTCGGGAAGACCTCGGCTATCTACCGCAGGACTTCGGAGTCTATCCAAACCTGACTGCAGAAGAGTTCCTGTCGTATCTCGCTGGCATCCGAGGAATCAGCGATGCAAGTGACCGAATCGAAGAATTACTGCGACTGGTGAACCTCGAAAACGACCGAGACCGTCGATTAGGCGGCTTTTCGGGAGGAATGAAACAGCGTGTCGGCATCGCGCAAAGTCTCCTCGCCGACCCGGGGTTGCTCGTCGTCGACGAACCGACAGTCGGACTCGACCCGGAAGAGCGGGTCCGCTTCCGAAACCTCCTTGCAGACCTCGCCGAGGACCGTATCGTCATTCTTTCGACGCACATCGTCTCGGATATCGAGGCAGCCGCAAACGACATTGCGCTGCTCTCAAACGGAGCGCTCGTCGCCCACGAACGGCCGAGCGAACTACTGTCCCGAGCTGCTGATTCTGTCTGGGAGTGGGTTGTCCCGGATTCGGAATTGGCGACAGTCAAACAGGAATACATGGTAAGCGGGACGACGCGAACGCGAGACGGCCTGCAAGTTCGTGCCGTTGCAGACGACGTCCCAACGCCCGAAGCTACGCAAGTCGAGCCGACGCTCGAAGATGCCTACCTCTATGTCACCGGCGGAGGAGCACGGTAATGCTTACAGCGGTACTCGCAGTTGCACGAGCGGACTTCCGAGAGCGCTCTCGGACCGCGAAGTGGCTCGTCGTGCCCATCATTTTGGCGTACTTCGCGAAACTCATCACGGTCGACTCATCACTCGTCGTCGCCGGTGAGTACACAGGCGTTCCGACAGCCGCATGGTACGGTGCAATGCTGAGTGCTATCGGGACGAATATGCTGTTCGTATTCGGGTTTGTCCTTGTCGGCGGGAGCGTAAGCAGGGACCGAGACACCGGCGTTTCGGAACTCGTCGCAACATCGTCGCTCTCGGACGGCAGTTATCTCCTCGGCAAATGGGCGAGTAATTTCGCGCTCCTCGCGATAACAACGCTGGTCCTCGCCATCTTGACTGCCGGAACCTTCGTTATCCAAGGAACGGACGAGTTCGACCTCTGGGCACTGTTCTCGCCATTCATTCTGGTAACACTGCCGACAATGACGGTAGTCGCGGCCGCAGCCGTTTGCTTCGAGAGTAACCGATTCCTCCGCGGAACGGCCGGAAACATCATCTACGTGGTTGCCGCGATGTTCCTGACGATTTTCGGAGCGTATTCAGGAGCGGTCGACCTCATGGGAATCAATATTTTCAGGGAGAGCATGGCGCAAGCGATAGCCTCGCAGTATCCAGCGTACGACGGAACGAACGTCGGGTTTCTCTACACTAATACCGCTGGAGAACTAAAACCATTCAACTGGTCGGGTGTCGCGTGGTCGGTGAAGCATTTCGCCACGAGAGTGCCAATCTTCGCGACGACTGGGATACTATTCGTTGGCTCGTACGTGTCCTTCAATCGGTTCGATACGACTAGTTCGTGGTCAGCCCCCTCTCTTACGCCTGAGCGTGAAGAAAGCGAGAATGGTAGCAACGAGGCGGAATCACCGCAACTTGCGGCAACAACCGACAATCAGTCTCGGAACCGGACTACAGACGTTTCATCACTGCCACCTGTTTCACAGACCGGCATCCGGTTCCCTCAGGTGTTTCTCTCCGAACTCCGCCTCGTCGTTCGAGGGCACCCTCGCTGGTGGTACGTTGCCTGTGGACTCGCCCTACTCGGGTCGTTCGTTCCATCAGTGGCTGCACTCAGGTCCGTGATAATACCATTCGCGCTCCTGTTACCCCTGTCACTGTGGTCCTCTCTCGGAACCCGAGACCAAACGCACCGAACCCAAGAACTCGTCTTTGTAAGCAGTGGCCGGAATGTGCTGTTGGCGTCGTCGTACCTCGCAGCAGTCACAGTCGGTATTGCAC
>NZ_JBZRPK010000093.1:0-995 GCF_058382125.1 Haloferax sp. s1 | reverse complement strand
CCTCGAACCGTGGTCGTCGGCTTCGGACACGGAATCCGATGGAGAGATATGACCGCCACGACGCGTGACGATATGAACATCGCAGTCGGAAGCGGAAATCCGGTAAAGCGGCGCGCAGTCGAGCGAGCCTGTCCCGACGCGAGCGTCGCGGCGGTCGCCGTCGACTCCGGGGTCTCGGAGCAACCCACGGGACACGACGAGACTATCGAGGGTGCGGTCAATCGGGCGCATCAAGCGCTCGAAGAAGGCGACTACGACCTCGGCATCGGCATCGAAGGTGGCGTTGCGACGTTCTCCGCTGGAACCGACGGTCGCGAGGACGACATCTACCTCGTCATGTGGGCGGCCGTCACCGACGGCGAACGCGTCGGCCGCGCCGCTGGCCCGAGTCTCCTCCTTCCCGGAGGTATCGCCGACAGAATCCGCGCGGGCGAGGAACTCGGCCCGGTGATGGACGACGTACTCGGAACCAACGATATCGCAAAAAACGAGGGTGCGGCGGGCGTGTTCACCGGCGGGCGGATTACCCGTACGGACGCGCTCGAAACCGCGGTGACGGGCGCGCTCGCACCGTTCCGATGTGACCTGTACTAAACCGAGTATTCGAAGTCTCGGTTATTCTGATTCGGCGAACTCGTGTTCGCGGACTTCCGCGCTTTCTTCGACTGCCGTCGTCAGCGAGACGTTGAGCGACAGCATCGAGGCGACGCCGCCGACGATGGTGACGGCGCTTTTCACCGCGTGGTCGAGGACCGCGGCGGCGAGTGCTGCGGGTGGTGCGACCGGAGCCAACGCGGCCATGAAGACCGTGAAGGCGATTTCGTAGAGTCCGACGCCACCCGGTGAGAGCGGCAGGACTTTTGCGAGGTTCCCGACGCTCACGGCGAAGAAGGAAACGCCGACGAGGACGACGGGGTCGATGTCGACACCGAGTGCGAGGAGGACGATAACGGCGGGGAGAACGGCCAACAGCCCGATGGGGGGGCGCGTCAGGG
>NZ_JBZRPK010000094.1:0-1007 GCF_058382125.1 Haloferax sp. s1 | reverse complement strand
GACCGAGGCGCGGACGGTCCCGGTACCGGTCGCGAGTTAGAGGTCGTCATCGAGGAACTCCGCGCCCGGCGAAGCACAGAGGAGTTCGACGCCGACGATAGTCGAGACGTTCTCGATGACGGTCTGTGCGTGCAGCACGCTCTGGCCGCTCATGCTCACGTGGTCTTCCTGCCCGCCGCTGACCGGCGTCGAGTCGATAGAGGGACGACCAAGCGACCGGCACTCGTTGAGGAGCGCCGCGGCGGTGTACTGCGCAATCATGTAGCCAGACCGAAGGCCGCTGTGTTCGGTTAGGAACGCCGGGAGGTAGGATTCCTGTACCTCCGGATTGAGCATCCGGTCGGTCCGGCGCTCGGAGATGGCGGCGAGTTCGGTCAGTGCGCCCGCGGCGTAATCGAGTCGAAGCGCCAGCGGTTCGCCGTGGAAGTTGCCCGCCGAGACGACGGCGGCCACGTCGGTTCCGGGAGCGCGGTCATCAACGTCGCCCGCCGGGAAGACAAGCGGGTTGTCGGTCACGCTGTTGAGTTCGACGTCGACGGCCTCGCGGAGGTGGTCGACGGCGTCTCTGACCGCGCCGTGGACCTGCGGGAGACACCGAATCGAGTAGGCGTCCTGCACGCGCTCGCAGTCCTTGTGCGATTCGAGGACCGTCGAATCGGCGGTCAGGCGTCGAATCGTCTCAGCGCTCTTCTTCTGGCCGGGGTGGGGGCGAATTTCGTGAATCGCCGGGTCGCAGTTCGCCGTCGTTCCCATCGTCACCTCGGTCGTGAGCGCGCCCGCGGCGTCCGCCGCGTCGATAGTTCGCTCGGCATCGACGACGAACAGCGAGGCGAGACCGACCGTGAGTTGCGTTCCGTTGATAAGCGCAAGTCCTTCTTTCGAGGCGAGCGTCACCGGTTCCAGTCCGACTGCATCCAGCGCTTCGCCGCCTTCGAGACGGTCGCCGTCGATGTGGGCCTCGCCCTCACCGATGAGAACGAGCGCCATGTGCGCGAGGGGAGCGAGGT
>NZ_JBZRPK010000641.1:0-11414 GCF_058382125.1 Haloferax sp. s1 | reverse complement strand
CCGTTTCTTTCGGTTTTACTGGAAATAGTGGGGGGAGAGTGGGGGTTGCGACAGTGCCGTCTCGTCATGTAAGCATATTAGTGGAAACAGTGGGGCCTGACAAGTGTCAGACGGCACCGCGGCACTAGACGAGCAGGATGGATACGAGGATAGATACGAGAGTAGATACAAGAGCGGCACGAGAATAGGAGCGACCAACACGAGACAGTCTTGACGACCTAGCTATCTCCTCCGAATCATTTACTGGACTTTCCGAATGCGAAGAGCGTCATCGGCGTCTGGTTCGCTGCGCGTGGCGAGAGATGCTCGGTTACGAGGTCGTCGTAGAACGTGAACCCTCGCCCACCCAGTGTTCGATGAGCGTAGGTAGCGAGATAGAGTCGCCCAAGGCTCATACCACCGAGGAGTTGTGCCAGCCGGTAGCCACGGTTACCGACTTGGTTGACAATCGAGTCGACATCCGCCATGGTGTACACGTTCGCAGCGGCATCGCCGACTACTCCTTGGTCGAGTGCGAGGTGGCCAGCGGTTCGACGGCTGGTTTCACCGAGGCGTTCGAGGACGTTTCGTTTGGGATGATATTGGTACGCCCCGCTCGGGATGCTATCGACAGCATGGACGAGGCAGTAGTAATCCACCAGGTGCGAAACGTCCTCGTCACAATCGGTTGGTACCTCTCCGAGTGCCCGATCGAGGACCGTGGCGAATTTACGGTCGCTAATGGTATCGTGGCTGTATTCGCGCAACGACCCGCGACGTTCGATGGTTGTCGTGACCGGACGACTGGATGCGGTCTCAGTGTCAACGGGGTTGAGTGTGACCAGTTGGCCGTCGCCTTGGTCGTGTGTTCCGAACACGTGGTCGCCTACGTCGACGAATTGCTCACGCCAGGCACGGACTTCCTCGTTATCTTCGAGTTTGCTCTGTCGCCAGGCGTCAGAGACGAGTGGATAGTCGACAACGTGGTCCGACAGTGGTTCTTCGTCGGGGTCGATATGCTCGATGGCCTGTGCATCCGGGGCTGGATCTCCAGACCCGACCGGAATAAGTTCGAGCGGGGATTCTTCCGCGGGGTCGATACCGAGAAGACGTGTCACGGGTTTGTCTGCGAAACCGGAGACAACTACCGACCGATAACCGAGAGCAGATGCAACAGCCAGCAAATTAGCGAGAATCGTCCCGGAATCCCAGAATGCGTGACGGTACGTTCGGTCGCGATACTTCCAGGCATTGCGCCACCACTGGGAGGTGGCGATGAACGTCACTGGTGCGTTCGCAACCGCCGGGAGGTCGTCTGTCATCTGTGCGAGCACACCACGGTAGTCGCCCGCCCGAAGAACGTCGAACGATTCGGACTCCGGATCGAAGTGGTAGACGCCGGGGTCGAGTCCATCGACAGCACCGGTGACGGCATAGAGATCGATGTGATAGAGTTTCCCCGTACAGGAAGCGGCCCGAAAACGCGTTTGCCTGCCGCGGATTTTCAGCGTCTTAGTTACACCCGTCGCATAGTGGCAGAGCGTTTGGAGTGTCTGGGTGTCGACTGACGGCGACTGGGTATCGACCGATGACGGACCGACACCGTTCGATGGCGAACCAACATCCACACGTGATTCGGGTGGCGGGGTAGTAATCGCAGACAGTGCCGGTTCGTCGGCTGAGTATCGCGACTCTTCGAGCGAGATCTGTGACAGCCCCTCGTACACCTTGTACGGTCGCGGCTTGTTCTCGAAATCGAGTGAGAACGTGTCGGCGCGGACGCGCTCCGGAGAATGTTTCGTCTGCTCGTGGTATTCGCGTGCGTCAACCATGATAACTAATCGCACGCTATCATCAAACGATTTGGGTCTGGCAAGGCGACATGTGGTAAAAAAGACGACACGAGTGAGTCGCTACACCGGACCCCTAATACTACACAGGGTCCCAGCGATAGCCGTCCCAGGACTGACTTTCGGGGGCTTTGATCCCAACTTCTGGGTCGCGTAGTTCTTCGACATACACCGGTTCGACCACATCACCGGTCTCGATGTCGTCGGTGGTTACCTGCCCGAGCGCGCGGACGGCCTGGCCGTCTACTTCGAATTCGACGATCGCCATCGTGTTCGGCTGGCGGACGCCCGGCGGGGTCGCCGTGGAGTGAGTCCACGTAACGACCTTCCCGGTCCGGTCCGAGAGGTCGAGCGTCTCCGTTTGCGGTTCACCACATTTCCGACAACGAGGGTGCGTGGGGTACGAGACGTGCCCGTTAGGACACTTGCCAGCTTCCAGGGTCATTTTGCAGCCTCCATGATGGTAGTGATGACACAATTTCCAAAGCCGCCGACGTTACAGGCCAGTGCAGTGTCGGCTTCGACTTGCCTCGGACCAGCCTCACCGACGAGCTGTTCGTATATCTCGACGCCCTGTGCAACGCCGCTCGCCCCCAGCGGGTGGCCTTTCGACTTGAGTCCCCCGGAGGTGTTGATCGGGAGGCCGCCGTCTTTTGCAGTGACGCCGTCCATCGCCAGTTCCCACGCGGCACCGTGGTCCGCAACACCGATGCCCTCCAGTTGGAGGAATTCAAGGATTGTGAACATGTCGTGAAGTTCTGCCACATCGAGATCATCGGGTCCGACGCCGGCCATCTCGTAGGCTTGCTTACTCGATTCGACGACGCCGCCCATCACGGTTGGGTCATCACGTTCGTGGACGACGTGTGTGTCCGTTGCGCCGCCGACACCGGAGACGATAGCATACTCGTCGGTGATCTCTTGCGCCCGTTCTTCGGTCGTAAACATCATCGCCGCGCTCCCGTCCGTGATAGGACAGAAGTCGTACAACCGGAGCGGATCAGCGATGATTGGTGACTCCAGAGCCGTCTCGATGTCGATCTCTTTCTGGAACTGCGCCTTCGGGTTGTCGACGCCGTTCCTGTGATTCTTGACCGCGACCCGGGCCAGCGACTCCCGCGGTGCGTCGAACCGTTCGAGGTAGTTCCGGGCCGTCATCCCGGCGAATGACGGCAGCGTCACGCCGTGTTTGTACTCCTCAGGGTGGGTACAGGAGGCGATGATATCGGTTGACTCGCCCGTGGTCTTGTGGGTCATCTTCTCGCCACCGACCAACAGCGTCATCTCGCTGACTCCTGAGGCAATCGACTGCCACGCCTCGTAGATTCCCGCCCCACCGGACGAAGAGGTCTGGTCGATTCGCTGGGTGTAGGCCGGTATCACTCCGAGATCATGGGCCAGTGCGTTCATCACCCCCGTCTGGCCTTCGAACTCGCCACTGGCCATATTCGAGACGTACAGATGGTCTACACTTGCGGGGGCGACGCCCGCATCCTCGAGACATGCTTGGCCTGCTTCTGAGAGCAACTCACGGATCCAGGCACTCCGCTGACCGAACTTGGTCATCGATGAGCCAATCACTGCGACTTCCATACTCGAAACTTCTCACAGGTGTCATATTATCATGTTGGTTGAGGATAATTTGTTAGATAGGGCCATGGGTGGAGATATATACCCAGCATCTCACGCCTCAGCTATGAGTTGCTGGCTCGTGTACCCTGTCTCGGTGCCGAAGACGGAACTATCATCTTCGCCGAAGGTGGGGAAGGACTATCGGGGTGCCTGTGCTATGGTCACACATGTCTATCCGGACTGCGACCGAAGACGATACCGACGCCATCCTTCAGATAGCACAACAGTCCTGGAAAACCGACTATCCGGAGATTCTGACCCGCGAAACGGCCGAAGAGGCGGTCACCGACTGGTACACTCCTGAGCAGATTGTAGCGGAACTCCACAAGAGTCAGGCGCGGATTCTCGTTGCTGAACGCGAGGACACAGTCATCGGTTTCGCACACGCGACTTGGAACAACACCGAAGGGGAGGGATACATCCTCCGGATTTACGTTCACCCCGAACACCGGCGAGAAAACGTTGGACGTGAGTTGCTCGAACAGACGTGTGCTGGCCTCGCCGAACAGGGCATCGAACGGATCAACGCGATGGTCCTCGTAGAGAACAAGCCCGGCAACGCGTTCTACGAACGATTCGGGTTCGAACACGCCGATGAACGTGAGACGATAATCGGCGACGAACCCCACCCGGAAAACAGGTACGTGCTCGAACGTCCGTTTGAATTGGACGGTGACTGACCACTGCTGTCTGTCCACGGGTGTTTCGACGAAGGCGTATCGAACGATGATAACTACGTGCCGTTCGACGACGACCACGAATTCCTTACTCCGGTCCAATTTGAACGATAGTCTCTCTCGGTGGAGACGCAAAAGGGACGTACTGTTTTGTCGCCAGCGTGAGTTCGTAAAAATCGAACCGTGAACCAGGTATTGGAACGGATTCGTGTGTCTGGTCCGTATTGGGTCGGCGGCATCCTCTCGCTGACGATGTTTTTGTTCGGAATCCATTTACTGGGAGCGGTTACGGAGGCGGCGGCGGCTCCTCTCCAGCAACTCTTTGGTCGCTACGTCGCTGGCGACGCGCGAGCACTTGGCGTCAGCTGGATCGCAACGTATGCGCTGGCAAACGGGTCGGTGATCGCAGCCCTGTCAGTTTCGCTGTTCAAAACAGGAGTCGTCACGGTCTCGCAGCTATTCTTAATGGTTGCCGGGTCGCGTCTGGGTGCCGCCGCCATTGTGGTCCTAATCGGCGCACTGGACTATCTCCAGAAACGGCGGTACTCGGTGGGTGAAGCGATCAGTCTCGGGCTGCTAACGTTCCTGTTGACCCATTCGGTATATGTACCGGCGACTATCTTGGGGTACCTCTTGTTGCCTTGGCTTCGAGGTCTGTTTGAGTGTGTGGGCGAGGGGTTGGAGTTATCCTCCCAGCCGTTAGCGGTGCTGGAGCCGATGACAACCACCCTCATCGATACTATCGGTGTCGCCCCTGGATTCGTGGTGGCCGTAATCATATTGGTTACCGGTCTCAATCTCTTCGACCGAGTACTCAAGCGGGTTAACACTGCTTGGCTTCGCCAGCGATTCTTCCGCCGGTTTCAGCACAAGTGGGTCGCTCTCGGTTTGGGAATTTTCATCACCAGCATCACTACGAGTGTCGCGTTCTCGCTGGGTGTCATCGTCCCGCTTTACAACCGCGGGTACCTTGAACGGCGGGAGGTCACCCCTTACGTGCTGGGCGCAAACATCGGCACGCTCTTCGATACGGTTGTAGTCGCAGTGGTCCTAAAGTCTCCAGACGGTGTGACGCTCGTCGTGTCACTACTCGCCGTTGGGACTCTCATTACGTTGGGAATACTACTGGGGTTCTCAACGTACCTCGAAACAATCGACGTCGTCCATACCCGACTGGTCGAGGACCAACGGTATCTCGTTGCCTTTCTGATCTCACTGGTCGTCGTTCCAGTCGTGATTACTGTGCTCCCCTTCTAATACAAGCTATAGTAGCGTTTGCAAGTCATTGCACACTCAATCGACCGTTATCGTACGATCGGATGTGTCACCAGTTGCAAACGCTACTATAGTAGCCGTCTTTTCCCTACTTCGCCTGGATACGCTTACACCCATGGATACGCTTGCATCGTTCGTACCAGTCATCCCCCCGGACTCTCTTTTAGCCTCCGTACCGAAGACCCATTGTGCCCGATATCGAGCGGCTCCTCGTGGCGTTCGATGCGACTCCGCTCGCGGAGAAAGCTCTCGAACACGCACTCACGACGTACCCGGAAACAGAGATCACTGTCCTCCATGTAATCGACTACGTCGAAGAGAGGTACGGAGCGGAGTCGCTAGTCGGCACTGAGGAACTTCGAGAGCGGGCCCATAACCGGTCGTCGAAACTGCTTGACAACGCTACGGACATGGCCGCTGAACATGACCGAACGGTGTCGACGGCAATCCGAGTCGGCGATCCCGCTCGCGAAATCATCAGATACGCTGAAGAGCGCGACGTCGATACGATCGTGATCGGCAGCCATGGACGTTCTTTTGTTGTCCGGATGCTCCTCGGGTCAGTTGCCGAAGCAGTGGTACGACGCGCGCCGACGCCCGTATTAGTCGTCAGGTAAACCGCCTTGACCTCCACGCCTCGCAAGCGTATTCTCGACTGCTGTGATAGCCATCACCGACGTACATTGTGAGTCGCTATCTATGGATTACCCATCCACCGCAGCCCAGAGAGTCCCGATGCGATGCCGGTCGTTGTTCCACCGAACCTGATGGAAACAGAAAGCAGTGGATGCTATTCGTCCCCTCACCCAATAGCAGATTCTCAACGGTTGCAGGTTGTCACGCCCGAAGTTTGACAACTGGGTACGGCGAAGTTTGAATGGGATGGTTGACCCAGCTACTGACTCGCTACTAGTGCTCGTCTTCCGCGTCTCTATTGCGTTCGGTATTGGCGCACTCATCGGACTAGAGCGAGAACAGAGCGAATCGGGCGGCACGTTCGCTGGCAGTCGCACGTTTCCACTGTTCGGACTCGTTGGTGCGCTCGTCCAAGCGTTTTTTCCAGCAATGTTACCCATCGTAGTGATTGCCCTCGTCATTCCGTTGACTGTCGCGTACGGCGGAAAAGTCTGGACCGAACACGATATCGGTTTGACGACGCTGACTGCTGCGCTCCTCACGCTCCTTCTCGGAGCTTTGACAACCCATTCAGAGCAAGGAACGCTGCTCGCGATCATTGTCGGTGGAGTCATCACGATTCTCCTCTCTGCCAAGGGGACCATTCACGGGTTTGCCGACCGGATCAACGAGGCCGAACGTCGGGCCTCGATCAAGTTCATCCTGATCGTGTTAGTTATCCTCCCGACGCTGCCCGACCGGGGACTCGATATTTTGCTTGGACTCAATCCGCGGTTTATCTGGCTCATGGTCGTGTTCGTCACTAGCTTGAGTTTCGTCGCCTACGTTTTGAGTCGGGCCGTCGGGGCCAAACGGAGCCTCGCCGTGACCGGCATCTTGGGTGGGTTCGTTTCCTCGACGGCGACGACTGTTTCGATGGCCGAACGGACGACGGAAACGCCTACTCTCTATCAAATTTGCGCGTTTTCGACAGTCATCGCGTCAATCGTGATGTTCCCGCGAGCGCTCGTCGAGATTGCGGTCGTCAATCCTGCGCTGCTCCCTCGTGTCGCCGTTCCACTCGGAGCGATGACGGTCACTGGAGTACTCGTCGCGGGTGTCATCTACTGGTTGTCTCCCACAGAAAGAGAGATGGAAGCTAACATCAAAAACCCGTTCCGGCTCCGACCGGCACTGTTCTTTGGCGCCGTCTTCGCTTTGGTTCTCCTCGTGTCCAAGTCCGCAAATTCGTGGTTCGGCGCGTCGGGTGTTTATGTGACGGCGTTTGTCTCTGGTCTTGCGGATGTCGATGCAATCACGCTCACGTTAAGTACGCTCGCAGCAGATGGCGCGATTTCTCCGGACGTTGCAACGACTGGCATCGTCATCGGTGCCATCTCGAACACTCTCGTGAAGGTCGGACTCGCGTGGCTGCTGGGGACGCGACAACTCGGTCAACTCGTAACGGTGGTCCTTGGTGTCGTCTTGGCTATCGGCATCGTAATCATTGTGCTATTGTAGCGTTTGCAAGTCAGTGCACACCCGACCGGCCGCTGTCGTGCGACCGGATGTGTCACCAGTTGCGAACGCTACTATATAATCGAGAACCAAGGCTGGTGGACTCCGTCGAATACAACTATAGCGTGTTGACTCCTGTCGAACGCAACTATATGCTGATACGTGAGAATGGATTATTATGGCTGTTTCGTCGCCTGTTCTCGCTGTCGGAGCGTTTATCGTCGGGGTGGTGATTATCATCTACAGCGTTGAGGAACTCGTCGAAAACATCGCGAAAGCAGCGGTGGTGACAGGGCTGTCGACGTTCGTTCTTGCGGTTCTCTTTGCGGGGCTGGATTTCGAGAACTGGGCGTTTGGTGTTGCCTCCATGCTCGGCGAGTTGCCGGGCATCGCAATCGGCTCCGCGTTGGGGTCCGGGCTCTTTCTCGTCGGCGTTGCAGTCGCTATTGGTGGATTCATCGCTCCGTTCGAAACGACGGTTGACCGCGATTATCTGGCGCTTTTGTTTCTCTCTCCCCTCCTTTTGCTCGTGTTCATCCTGGATGGGATGTTATCTCGGTTCGACGGCGTGGCCCTACTCGCCTTCTTTGGACTTATTCTTGGCTACATATATCGTGAAGAAGAAAAGGGGAGGGAGACGTTTCGGGACGAAGAAGCCGAAAAAGCAGTTTCGGAAGTCGAATCCGAGGGACATGGGGAGTGGTACTATCTCGGGCTGTCGGTGTTGTTCGTCGTCGGTATCGTAGTTGGATCGGAGTTAGCCGTCCGTGGGGCACGGGGAATCGTGACCGCGTTCGGTCTCAACCAAACGGTGTTCGGCATGACATTCGTCGGAATGGCGATGGCGGTAGAAGAAGTAACGTTAGTCGTAGCCCCGGTCCGAGAAGGGCGGCCGAGCATCGCCGTCGGCAATATTGTCGGGAGTTTGATTTTCTTCGCGACAGGGAATATCGGTCTCCTCGCAGTCACGCGTGCATTTACGCTCGACCCCTCAGTGCTGGCGTTTTACTGGCCCGTATTTTTCATCGCAACCGCCGCAACCGGCTTTTTTCTCTACCGGGGGCGGATCAAACGGCCCGAAGCCATCGTACTCGGAGCTCTCTATGTCGCTTATTGGATCGGTAGTTACCTCACTATCTGATACCGGGGTGGCTGTATCTCATACCCTACTCGCTTCTTTCTCCCCCTCGCGAGGGAGCGGCACGGTGAGGACTGGAATATCGGAGAGTCTGACAACTTTCTCCGTCACGCTTCCCAGCAGGTATCGGTCTAGTCCAGTCCGGCCGTGGGTTCCCATCACCACGAGGTCGATATCGCGGTCGTCGACGTACGTCAGAATTGCACGATACGTCTTTCCTTCAATAATTGAGGTTTC
The DNA here is from genome assembly GCF_058382125.1 of Haloferax sp. s1. Classification (NCBI taxonomy): domain Archaea; kingdom Methanobacteriati; phylum Methanobacteriota; class Halobacteria; order Halobacteriales; family Haloferacaceae; genus Haloferax; species Haloferax sp. s1. Next base: position 2,493 of record NZ_JBZRPK010000641.1, on the reverse strand, counting down.
GATGTCTTCGATATCCGCGCTCTCAGCGCGTTCGAGGACGTTGTTGACGGCCCGTTCTCCCCTTGCTTCGAGCTTCTCACGAATATCTCCAGCTTGGTCTACCCAGGTGATATCGTGTGTTTCGATGACGTAAATCGCGTGCAGTTCTGCATCGTATTTGCCTGCGAGGTCAATAGCGTGTTCAATCGCTTCTTCCGTCCCGTCGCTCCCGTCCGTGGGGACGAGGATAGCTTCGTACATAGTCTAACTTTCGTTCGGTCTCGCAAAACAACTTGTGTCGTTTCACGGGAAAATGTCCGCCACAAGCTCCGAGTGGTGTTCCGTATAGGTCACCATTGCCCGCGCTTTCGACTTTGAGAACAGTCCACGAAACAGTATCGAGAGCAGTACGGTTATTCACCTTCTCTGAGTGACTCGATCCGTTGTTCCAGATCGTCAATGGCCTCCTCGACACTCTGTTTCGCTTGCTCGCTCACGTCCTCGGTTTCGCTAACCACGTTCCCGAAGGCGTCTCTAACCCGCTGAACCGCGTCACTGATGTTATCTGACTCGCTCATGAGTCAGTCTCAATCCGTACGCCAGACACTTAGATGTGCATGGGATTATCTAGCATTATTAACCGACACGTGTTATGATACATTCGCGCGGCGGAGCGGTCCAACGGGGAACCACCCACGAAAGATTAACCGCGAGCCTCGCCACATCTGAGTATGTTCAGGCTCGGTGCACACGTTTCGATCTCGGACGGCTTCGAAGCGGCCGTCGAACACGAGGTAGAACTGGGTGGGAACTGTGGTCAACTCTTCGTTGGCTCTCCTCGAGGCTGGACTATCAGCGAGGTCGACGAGACAGAGGCCAACGCGTTTCGAGACGCTGCCGACGAACAGGATGTCGGCCCGTGGGTCATCCATGGGACGTACCTTATCAACCTCGCAACGCCGAAGGACGACCTCGCACGCAAGTCCATCGATTGCCTTCAAGATGAACTCGACGCGGCGGCGACGCTGGACATTCCGTACTACGTGTTCCACCCTGGCGCGCACACTGGCGCTGGCGAGGAAACTGGCATCGACAACGTCGGTAAACGACTGTCAGATATCGACGTACCGAGCGGCGTGACACTCCTGTTGGAGAACACTGCCGGCAAGGGAACCACCGTCGGGAAGCGACTCGAAGACCTCGATACCATGGTGAAGACATCGGACTACGAGTACGGCGACCTCGGCATTTGCCTCGATACCTGCCATCTCTTTGCGGCAGGGTACGACTTCACCGATGAAGCAGCGATGGGCGAGCTAGTCGACGAGATCGATTCGACCGTCGGCATCGAGAACGTGCACTATCTCCATCTCAACGACTCGAAACACCCGCTCGGCTCCGAGAAAGACGAGCACGAGCACATCGGCGAGGGCAAAATCGGTGAGGCGGGCTTTCGTCAGTTTGTCAACCACGACACCCTTCGTGAGAAACCGATGGTCCTAGAGACACCCAAAGATGAGAGGGGCGATGTGTGGAATATCGAGAAAGTGACGGCGCTCCGTACCGACGGCTGAGTGGAGTGGCACACAGTTCCGGGTGGGTGCTTCAGAGCGAGCTTCGGGAGTTTGGGTCACGTCTTAATAGAACACGAGACGCACCTAGACGTATGGGGTCGCTCGACAGCGTCGCTAAGACCGTCCTCCATCGACGGTATCTGCGACAAGACAAGGAGGGGAACGTCGTCGAGACGCCGGACGAGATGTTTCACCGAGTCGCCGCAAACCTCGCGGCGGCCGAGTCACAGTTCGGTGGCGACGTCGAAACGACCGAAGCACAGTTTTACGAGGTAATGAGCAATCTCGATTTTCTCCCAAATTCGCCGACACTGATGAACGCTGGAACCGAACTCCAGCAACTCGCTGCCTGCTTTGTCCTGCCGATTGAGGACTCGATTGAATCGATCTTTACAGCCGTCAAGCAAACGGCGCTTATCCACCAGAGCGGCGGTGGCACTGGTTTTTCGTTTTCGAACCTCCGTCCCGAAGGGGATGTCGTGCTGAAAACCGGTGGCGTGGCATCCGGACCAGTGAGTTTTATGAAGGTATTCGATACCGCGACCGAGCAGATTAAGCAGGGGGGTCGCCGCCGGGGTGCAAATATGAGTGTACTCGATATCACCCATCCCGATATTGAGGAATTCATCACCATCAAGGCAGAAGAAGACGTGTTACGGAATTTCAATCTCTCTGTGGCGACGGGTGAGGCGTTCTGGGATGCTTACGAATCGGAGGAGACCTACGACATCGTGAACCCCCGAACCGGGGAGACAGTCCGGCAAGCGGACCCTGACGCCATGCTTAGCCAGACCGCCGAGATGGCGTGGGAGACCGGTGACCCCGGGATTCTCTTCTTAGATACGATCAACGAACAGAACCCGATATCGGAACTCGGGAAAATCGAAGCGACGAACCCCTGTGGTGAAGTTCCGGAACTCCCCTACGAGGCGTGTATTCT
>NZ_JBZRPK010000095.1:0-1021 GCF_058382125.1 Haloferax sp. s1 | reverse complement strand
CGCCCCGCCGGGCAGCAACCGACCCCCCGAAAAGCTCGCCCACGCCGGCGGCTCCCAGCCCGGCTCCCACGTCCCGGTCCCCGAAACGCACCCCGGAACCGTCGCCTCCCGCGCCGACGACTACGAAGTCCGCGCCTTCGAAACCGAACCCCGGACCTCCTCGGTCGGCTATTCTCTCGTCGAAGACGACCGCCCCGGCCGATTCAACCGCGAGAAAGCCGAAGAACTCGGCGTCCCGGTCGGTCCGGCGTTCGGTCGCCTCCACACCGGCGAGGACGTTGAACTCGAAGACGGGACCGCCATCAAATCCGAGCAGGTCGTCGGGGAACCCCGACCGGGTCGAAAAGTCGTCTACACCGGCGACACGCGCCCGCTCGACTCGACAATCGAAGTCGCCCGCGACGCCGACTTACTCGTCCACGACGCGACGTTCACCGACGAAGAGTCCGAACGCGCCACCAAAACAGCACACTCGACCGCCCGCGAGGCCGCACGAGTCGCCCGCGACGCCGACGTTCGTCGGTTCGCACTGACCCACATCTCGGCGCGCTACGCGGCGAACCCGAAACCGCTACTCGAACAGGCCCGCGGGGTCTACAAGGGCGAGGTGTTCGTCGCCGAGGACGGCCAGAAAGTCGAGATTCCGTACCCGGACAGCGACGACGAGTAGACCGCAGATACGCTTTTTTCGCTGCCGCGTGCAGCAACTCGCGTGCCGACAAACGACTTCCACATCCTCGACGTGTTCGCGACCGAGAAGTACGCCGGAAACCAACTCGCCGTCTTCGAGGACGCCGACACGCTCTCCGACGACCAGATGGCCGCGCTCGCCAACGAGATGAACTACTCGGAGACGACGTTTATCGAGGGCGGCGACCCGGAACGCGGCTTCGACGTTCGCATTTTCACACCGGCCGGAGAGATTCCGTTCGCCGGTCACCCCACACTCGGAACTGCGGCCGTCCTCCGCGAACAGTTCGACGCCGGCGACGACGTCACACTGAATCTCGGTGTCGGGTCG
>NZ_JBZRPK010000096.1:0-1022 GCF_058382125.1 Haloferax sp. s1 | reverse complement strand
CTGAATTCGAGATAGCCCCCGTCGAGCAGGCGCTCACCCCGTCAGAGGTGTACGGTCTGGTCGTCCTCGAACGGGGCCGTGCCGCCCTCGGTCGCCTCGCCGGCGAACGCATCGTTTCCAGCCGGACCTTCGAGAGCCAAGTGATGGGAAAATCCCGTGCTGGCGGTCAGAGTGCGCAGCGATTCGAACGCGAGCGAGACCGACAGAAACACGAGTTCTTCGAGCAGGTCGCCGACGCTGCCGAGCAGACGTTCCTCGATGAGCCCACTGTCGATGGCGTCATCCTCGGCGGGACGACAATCACCGTCGACGAGTTCCAGCAGGGTGACTATCTCCACCACGAGTTGCGGGACCACATACTAGGCGTCTATCCGATTGAGTACGCAACCAAGCAGGGTCTCTCGCAGCTCGTTGAGCGTGCCGAGGACGTACTGTCTGATGCTGAGCGCCGACGGGAGCGGGAATCCCTCGATCGGTTCTTCACGGTGCTGGGACAGGGTGGAGATGTCGCCTACGGAGCTGATGAAACGCAAACCGCCCTCGACTATGGAGCAGTCGACGTCCTCCTCGTTTCCGACGCACGGCCACCAGCAGAGATTCGTGAGCTGGAGGAAGCGACGACCGACCAAGGCGGTGAGTGTCTCGTTGTGTCGACTGACACAGATCGAGGTGCCCAGTTCGATACTGCATTCGGGGGTCTTGGAGCGCTCCTCCGGTTTCCGATCAACTAAGCCGAGTAGTATTGGCCGCCATAGTTGTCGTAGCGTCCCAGTGTAGGGTCTGGAGGTAGTCCCCGGTCGCGCAGACAATCTCGAGCGGCCGTAAACCGGGTGGGTTCGATGGCACCAGTAGCAGCTATGCTGTTTGTCGACTGGAGCGGAGATTGAAGCTAGTGGAGTGGCGGGGCCTGCCTTCCCAAACCCGGGGAGGGTGTGGGGAGGGGCAACAAAGGGGAACCACCGGTGGGGCGCGGTTGGGGGGGACGCGGCAGCGTCTTCGTGTATGCAAGCCCCGTCCCAACG
>NZ_JBZRPK010000097.1:0-1025 GCF_058382125.1 Haloferax sp. s1 | reverse complement strand
TCGTCGTATGGCGGTTCGGGTTCTTCGGTCCCCTCGTCAGCATCACGTCGACGGGGCGGCGGCGGACCGGGGGCCCGGGGGCGGGGTCCGACCCGTCGAAGGCCCGCCGCCGCCCGCGCACCCGCGCTTCGTTGGCCCCCCCCCCGGAGAGCCCGCGGGAGGGCGCGTCGGTGGTGGCCGCGGAAACCCCCGTGCCGGCCAAAATAGTATGGGAGAGTGTTTGTGTTCCCCCCGGAAACCCGTCGTCGGGTGGCCCCCAAACGCCCGGGGGGGGGGGGGCCCGCCATACCTGTACCGCCCCAACAACGATGGCGACGACGACCGGGATGACGACGGCGTTGAGCGCCCGCGGTCCGAACGCGACGGCGTTCACCACCCCGAGTACGACGACTACCAGCGCGACCCAGCCACGGCGAGTCAGTCTCATTCGACCGGGGTGTACTCGACCGCTCGTTCGACCACATCAACCCCGGATTCGCCACTCGTCGTCCGAATGCGGTGCGCCCAGACGCTCCGAACCTCGCGCTGTACGTCGTCGGGAACGACGTAGTCGCGGGCGTCGAGCGCGGCGCGGGCCTGCGCGGCGCGGATGAGCGCAATCGAGCCGCGCGGACTCACGCCGAGATGTGCGCGTTCTCGGGTGTCGGCGGCGAGTCGCGAGACGTAGCGCCGAACGGGTTCGCTCACGGTTACGCCGAGGATGGTCTCACGGGCGTCTCGAACGTCGGCCGCTGTTGCGACTGGTTCAAGCGACTCTATCGGATGATGGCCGGAAACGCGGCCGAGTAGTTCGGTCTCTTCGGCTTCGTTCGGATAGCCCAGATGAATCTTCTTCATGAACCGGTCGAGTTCGGCCAACGGGAGGTCGTAGGTTCGGTCGGGTTCGACGTCGTTCTGTGTCGCGATGACCGTGAAGGGGTCGGGAACCCGTCGTGTGACGCCGTCGACGGTGACCTGCAACTCCTCCATTACTTCGAGGAGCGCGGCCTGCGTCTTCGGCGTCGCGCGGTTTATCTCGTCGGCGA
>NZ_JBZRPK010000098.1:0-1026 GCF_058382125.1 Haloferax sp. s1 | reverse complement strand
AACTACCGATACAAGGTCAAGTCCCAAGTCAGAAGCCGAATTACGAAGCAACTGAAAGCCCGTTGAAATCCTCAGCGAACACTATCCTGAGATGTTTCAGAGCCTTCAGGGACTCATCTGCGAAGAGAGTGAGTAGCGGAGCGCGATAATTTTTTATCGGACGAGGCACAACCTCAGATTGTTCTCATTGGAGGTCACCGGCTCACGCCGGTAACCATCCTTAGAGTACTTCCGTAGTTGCACGTTTACTGGGAGCGAGGTCGCTCCCCCGAGAGACGAGAGACAGCGTGCAAGCTGAGTACGTCACCCTTGTGCGGCGACTTCGTTGTCGTCAGTCCCAACGCCGAGGTCGTACTCAACGTGGATGTCGCTGTACCAGACGACTGGCCGCTTCGACCGGCCGTCCTGCTCAAACTCGACTAGTCCCAAATCAAACTATATGTTGGATTTTGAGTAAAGGCTTATATATGGTCCAAACCATATGTTGGACATGGACCAAGTATTTGACCGTAGGCACATTGAAACATCAGCAAAGTACTCCGAATATTCAGCAGACGAGATTGAAGCCGCAGTGTGGGACATCCACGACGCCGTCCGTAGTAACCTCCTGGACCACTACCGCAAGTGCTGGGAGTTCAGTGGCCAAAACTACATTCTCGAAGACGGGACGAAAGACCTCTTTTTGGCCTTTACTCAGCTCCAGGTGAAGCGCCAACTCAACGAAGCAGACGTCGAAATGGAGCCAGGGCTGCTTATCGCAGCACTCAACGCCTACACCATCTTCTACCAAGAGCAATTAGGGAGAACAGTATCGTTCTCAAGGCAAATCGGGGAGATGTACAAAGAGCCGGTTTTTACCCCAATCTACGTTAAGAAATCAGAGGAGTGGAAGAATGGAGTAAGCCACGTGTTCCAACTCTTCAAACGATACCTGCATCGCTACGAAATGAGTGCAGCAGAAGCACTCGACTACTGGGCGATGGATTACATGCAGACGGATTCCCACAAATGGGCACAATATAGGGG
>NZ_JBZRPK010000099.1:0-1027 GCF_058382125.1 Haloferax sp. s1 | reverse complement strand
CCCCTCTTCGTCGTCGAAATCTGGGCGTTCGTCGCCCTCCACGTCGTCCTCATCGTGGGCTTCAGCTACGGACTCTACCAGGGACGCCGAGAACGGAAGCGACGGTCGGGGGCTTCGGTCCAGCCAGGCACCGACGGACATTCGATGACGGGAGGGCACGAATGACTGGAGAACGTCCCCTCTCAGATGTGACCGAACTCGACGGATACGGCCACGGTATCACCGGCGTCACTCCAAACGGAAGACGGCATATGCCTCGCATCGTCCTGCGCGCGGTTCGTAAAGAATTCGGGGTTCTCAAAGGAATCGTTTTCCTGGCTCTCTCGCTGGTCCGGAGCGTCCTCGTCAAGCGACGGAACCCCGAAGGAATGAGACTAGCGGCCGACTACAGTTCGGAATTTGCGAACGACTTCCCGATGATAGTTGGGATGTACGAGACGCATTCGAACTGGACGGACGCGGACGAAGCGTACGGTTTCCTCCGGACGATCGTCCAGACATCGGCGCAATACCAGATGTACGACCTCTATCCAGTTGAGGAGCTCCAGGAATTCACCGATCCGTTTGAGGCGTTCAAACGCTACAACTACGGTATCTTCGCGGATGACGACAACTACCCGATGGAGGAGTTCGTCGACGAACCAAACCATTGCCAGATTATGGTTGGGTCGTGCGCAAACGTCCAGATTGCACACGCGTTTGGGTATCCCGAACTCGCGAAACTGGGATGTGATCACGACCTCGCTGGCTACCCGCTTATCGAAGATGACGTCGACGCGGTGTTTCGTCGTTCCCAAACCATCGCGAAAGGCGCCGACTCGTGCGATTTCCAGTTCTACCGGAAAGGGACCGAGCCTGATGCGACGTTCGAGAACAGATGACGAGATACAGACGAACCCTCGTTGGGTGACCCTTCGAGCATTCGTGGGTGGGCAGTCACGCGAGCGTCCGCGAGTGGCTTACCGATTCGCGCAATACTATAATCTTCAGAGACTGCACCAAGCGCTTGACGGACGAACCCCGGCCG
>NZ_JBZRPK010000722.1:0-23850 GCF_058382125.1 Haloferax sp. s1 | reverse complement strand
GTCATGAACTGGACGCCGGTCCACGCCCTCCCGCGCGAACTCACCTGTGTCGACCCGATTGCCGTCGAATCCGACCTCGTGCTGGACGCGACGGGCCACGACGCCGTCGTCCTCTCGAAACTCTCCGAGCGCGGTGTCCTCGACGTGAGCGGTATCGAACACGCGAAGACGCACAACACGGGCATGGACAAGACCGGCGACGGCGAGTACGGCGCACCCGGCCACGACTCCCCCGGCCACGACTCGATGTGGGTCTCCGAGAGCGAAGACAACATCGTCGAGCAGACGGGCGTCGTCCACCCCGGCGTCGTCGCCTCGGGCATGGCCGTCGCCACCGCGCACCACCTCCCGCGCATGGGTCCGACCTTCGGTGCCATGCTGCTTTCCGGCAAGCAAGCGGCGCAGGCGTGCCTCGACGAACTCGGCCACGACGCACCCGAAGTGAACATCAGCGGTCCCGCGGCCGCCGACGACTAACTCGGTCCAAACCCGGGGTTGTCTCCCTCCCGGGAACACCCAAGATACTCAACTGGTCCGTATCTGAAGTGGAGACGCATGAGCACTTTTTGAAGAAGTAGTTGGGAGTCAGCGACTGGCCTACGCAACGACGCCCGCTCGAATCCGAGCGAACCCGAGGACGTGAGTCCGCCGGTGCGTCACGCGACACCGTGATTCGAGCGCTCGATGGGCCGCAACGAGTCGCTCATTGAGCATCTCGGTCGGTGACCCGCGCATCGTCCGCGCTCCCGGCGGGGCAGTCATCCGAACGAGCGTCCGAAACACCGGATTGAGGGTTCGCCACGTCGAATCCGTGGTTTCTGCGAGGTCGACCAAGCAGAGTCGGCCGCCCGGACCGACGAGGTCGGCCCACGACGAGACCACGGCGGCAGGGTCGGAGAACATCCCGGAAACGAAGGTTGCGAGAACGGCGTCCGGGGCGTGTTTCTGAATCGGGGGCCGGGTCGCGTCCGCGCGAACGAGGCGAACGTTCGGGTACTCGCGGACGCGCTCGCGGGCGACGGCGAGAACGCCGGGTGAGAAGTCGATGCCGACGACGGTTCCCTCCGGGCCGACTCGCTCCGCGAGGTACGAGAGGTTCGCGCCCGTCCCACAGCCCATCTCGACCACTGTGTCGCCGGGAGAGAGGGCGAGCGCATCCGCCGCCTCGGACCTGACGGTTCCGGAACCCGGCGCTCGGCGGGCGAGTGTGTCGTAGAGGCGTGCCCAGCGAGTGTAGAACGACTGCGAGATAGTTGCCGGAGACTGAGACTGAGACCGTGACTGGGGCTGGGACCGAGACTGAGACTGAGACCGTGACTGGGGCTGGGACCGAGACTGAGACTGAGACCGTGACTGGGGTCGGAGCTTGGTCCAGGACTGTTCGACCGACGAAGGGAGAGCCATCTGGTTAGAGCAAGACGCGAACCACGTTGGCGACCGTCGGCGCGTCCGGGCCGAGGATGTACGTGATGGGTTCGATACCGTAGCCGCCGCTCTGGTAGATGATGAACGTCTCCGGGAGGTCGCGGCCGTCGAGGACTTCACGCACCGGGTCGGTCGGGGCGTCAGGGTTGAACTCGATGCACTCGTACCCCGCGTCTTCGAGGTCGTCGATAACGCCCGCGTCGTAGACGATGTTGAGCGCGGCGTTCACGTCGGCACCGGCGTCGCGGGCAGATAGGAGGACACCCGCAACGTGTTCGCTGACGCCGAATTCGGGTTCGCCGGGAACGGTCGCCTGCCCTTTCACGTCGAAGATTCGGCCGGGAATCGCGGCGATGTCGTCGATGCTGTCGGCGTCAGGGAGCGATTCCACGAGATTCGACCCGACGTTTGGGATGAGACCCGCAAATCCGGACGTGTTCGTGAGCATTCGGAGACCGCGGCGGACCGAAGAGCGGACCTGCTCGACGGTTCGCAGTCGGCCGCTAGGGTCGTGAATACTGCGAAAGCCGTCGTACGAGGCCAGTTCCGGCATCTCCTCTTCGTGAAGGTCGGACAGGAGGTCGCCCTCTTCGAGTTGTCGGATGAGGACTTCCGCCTCGACCAGCGCCTGCACGGGCGTCATGTCGCCCGTCGAAAGCCCGTCGCCGATGCGAGAGACGAGGTCGACCACGCGGGCGTCGGTGGCGACGCGCTCGTTCGTGCTGACCTCGCCATGGGCGTACTTCGAGACGGCGCTCTGGCTGATACCGAGCGCTTCAGCGACCTCGGACTGGGTGAATCCGCGGTCGCGCAGGTCTTCCGCGAGGAGCGCACGGAACGTCGGGAGGAACGCGTCGACGACGATTTCCTCGATGAATTTCATTCGTCGCCACCGAACTCGGGGTCCGACCCGATGCGCGAGGCCTGCGGCCCGCTTTGACCCTGATATTTCGACCCGCGCTCGCTCCCGTAGGGTCGCGCCGCTGGCGACTTCATCTCCGTAAATACGAGTTGCGAGATGCGCATACCGGGAGTGAGCGCAACGGGTGCGGACCCGAGGTTCGAGAGTTCGAGCGTAATCTGTCCCTCGTATCCGGGGTCGACGATGCCCGCCGTGGCGTGGATGACGACGGCGAGCCTGCCGAGCGACGAGCGACCTTCGACGGTCGCAAGCAGGTCCGGCGGAATCTCCACGCGCTCTTTGGTCGTCCCGAGAACGAAGTCGCCCGGATGGAGAATGAAATCGTCACCCTCGTCGACGTGCGTCTCGCGGACGTATTCGCTCACTTCGTGCTCGCGGTTCGGGTGGATACAGGAGATGTTCGTGCGCTGGAACTCCAGAAACTCCGTGCCCAGTCGGAGGTCGACGCTCGCAGGTTGGACCTGCATGTCGATGTCGTCGATTGGGTCAACTACGAGGTCACCCTCCTTGAGGCGCGAGAGGATATCGGCGTCCGAGAGTATCATGTTCGAACAGAGCGCGACGGGGAAGGTAAATCCATCTTCTCGAACGACGGATGCGGGCGTCCACGGGCAATACGGGTCGTTGAGTTGACACCCTGTGCGGTTTAGACAGCAGGCTGTTAGATGAGTTCGAGCAGCAGGCCGATGAGACTCAAGCCAACAGTGACGCTGGCTGCGGAACCGATGTCGATATCGCGGGCGCGGGCGAGACCGTACGTTCGAATATACGTCCCCCACGCGACGACCACGAGCATAGCGACGGTGCTGACGAGACCAAGACCTGAGAAGGATGCTTGCATTGCATTCAACGCGCCTTCGGGGTTCGACGGTATCGACACCTGCTTGAGTTGGTAGACAACAAACGTCCCGACCGTGAGGACACGAAACACCATCGGAACCATCCCCCACCCCGAGACAACGAGGCTATCGGTGAAGCGGCCGTCTCCGCCGACAAACCAACTTCCGAGATGGAGGAGACTGCCCTCGAACAGCCACACTAATGGCACGAAGACCAGCATCGCGAGCGGAATCCACGAGTATTCTTGCCAGATGAGGTCGCCGAGGCGTTTGTCGAGCGTCTCAGGGACAGATGGGTCACAACCCGACGGCGCTTCCATGTCGTCGAACGCACCGCCCGGTTCGTACTGTTCACACGCGTGCTCGGGGTAGTGCTCCGGATTATCGACCGAGACCTGCTGGTCGAGTTGTTGCGTGAACGTCCAGAGGATGCCGCCGACACCGGCGGTAATGACGACCGTCACGACCGCGACGGCGACGAGCGCGCGACCGAAATCGAGTGGTGGCGTTTTCGATTCGAAGTATTTGCGTGGCTTGAGGAGGGGTGTTCGGGGACCGGACATCAGTCGAACCAACGGAGATGTCAGACAAAGGTTTTGTCTCCTCGACAGGAGTGAGTTCCCGATGACAGCGAACGGTGCGTCCTCGACGCCCGCGATGGGAGGACATTTACCGCGGCGGCGGGGAGTAGGCGGCATGAAACAGGCCATCGTCGCACGCGCCGACCTCGGCATGGGCCGAGGAAAGCTTGCCGCGCAGGTCGCCCACGCCTCGCTGTCCGCCTACGAGGACACCGACTCGCAGACCCGAAAGCGCTGGAAGGGCGAAGGACAGAAGAAGGGCGTGCTCAAGGCCAACGGCGAGTCCGCGCTGTTCGAACTCGCCTCGAAAGCCGAACACGAGGGCATCCCGCACGCGGTCATCCGCGACGCAGGACACACCCAACTCGAACCCGGTACGGTGACGGCGCTCGCTGTCGGCCCCGCCGAAGACGACCTCGTCGACCGCGTGACCGGCGACTTATCTCTCTACTGATGCGCGAAGCACACTCGCTCGAACGCGCCGTCGGCATCGACCACTACGTGAGCGATGCGGACGGCGTCGGCGGCGTCCTCCGGGTCAAACCCGAGGACTTCCGCGTCCGCGAACTCGAACTCGACTCGCTGAACATCCGCCCGCCGGACGCGCCGACGGGAGACTTCCCCAACCTCGTCGTCCGCGCCACCCTTCGCGGGTGGGACACGAACGACTTCGCCGGTCGTCTCTCCGACGAACTCGGCGTGAGCAGAGAGCGCGTCTCGTGGGCCGGAACGAAGGACAAACACGCCGTGACGACCCAGTTGTTCACGGTCCACGGCGGTGACGCCGATAACGTCCCCGAGATTCCGAACGCCGACATCGAAGTCGTCGGTCGACTCGGTCGAACCCTCGACTTCGGCGACCTCGCGGGCAACGGCTTCCGTATCCGTGTCCGCGACCCAGAAAGACCGGGAAACACCGCGGCCATCACCGACTCGCTCCGCGAGTTCAGCGGCCGAGACGACGTGGTCGGCGTCCCCAACTTCTTCGGCCACCAGCGCTTCGGCAGCATCCGACCCATCACGCACACAGTCGGTCTTCACGTCATCCGCGGCGAGTGGCGCGAGGCGGTCCTCGCGTACTGCGGCGGCCCGACAGAGGACGAACCCGAAGAGACACAGGAGGGCCGCGCAGTCGTCGACGAGGAAGCCGAATCCGCCGACCCCGACTGGCACCGTGCACTCGACCGGATTCCGGGCTACCTCGGCTACGAGCGTGGGATGCTCCACCGCCTCGCCGAAGACGGTGCGGAGACCGACGCAGACTGGCGCAATGCGCTCGAATCAGTTCCCTCGAATCTCCAGCGACTCTTCGTCAACGCCGCGCAGTCCTACGCGTTCAACCGAATGCTCTCCGAGCGCCTCGACCGCGGTCTCCCGTTCGACGAACCCATCGAGGGCGACGTGGTCTGTTTCGCCGACCGCGACGCACCCGACGGTCTGGAACTCCCCGACGTGAGCCGTCTCCAGTCGGCGACCGGCCGCCGAGTCGACGTGATGGCCCGTCACATCGAGCGCGGCCGCGCCTTCGTCACCGCACCACTCGTCGGCACCGAGACGGAACTCGCCGAGGGAGAACAGGGAGACATCGAACGGGCCGTCCTCGACGATCTGGACCTCGAACCGGGGGATTTCGACCTCCCCGGAAACTTCCAGTCGACCGGGACGCGGCGAGCGATTCTCGTCCGCACTGACCTCGGAATCGACGAGGGTGACGAAGACGACGGCGTCGTGTTCGACTTCGCGCTCCCGCACGGGTCGTACGCGACCGCCGTGATGCGCGAGTATCTGAAGGCTGGCCCGCTGGACCTCTAAGACGTCAGTTCGTTATTTTCCGGCGTTCGTTTCCGTCTCCGCCCGCCGCCTCAACTCAGTCGCACGGGTCGTCGCATGGCCGATAGCCGCGAACGGAAGCGAGAGGAGCGCCGCGACGAGGGAAAACCCGATTGCGAGCGCGACCGTCCCCAATTCGAATCCTGCCGCCTCGGCGGCCGGCGGGAAGTACGACCACGCGGGAACGGCGAATGCGAGCGTCGCGACGGCCGAGCCGAGTCGCAATCGACCGTGGGCGCTCGCGACACCGAGTGCGTAGCCGACCGCGAGCGGGAGCGCCAGCGTCGCAGTTCGAGCGACCGCCGGTCCGGAGAAAAGGTATGCCACGCCCGCGCCGAGCGCAATGGGTGCCATCGCGTACAGCGAGCCAGCGACGACGCCCTCGGTCTTCGAGCGTCCGGCGAAGACGGCCCCTGCAGCGGCGAGAAAGACAACACCCGTTCCGGCGACGACAACGGGCTTGTCGCGGGCGAAGACCGCAACGAGTGGGATTCCCGCTGAGGCGACGAGCGCAAAAGCGAGTTCGGCAGTCGTTCGGGTATCCGCGGGGTTGTTGTGGACGAAGAAGGCACGGAAGCTTCCGGCGGCAATCCATGCAAGAACGGCGAAGAAGGCCGTCGAGATGGGGGCTGCCCGGCGAAGATAGGATGCGATAGCACGGCCGGTGTCGAGCGCCGACTGAAGCAACTGGTTCGCGAGTCGGATTGTCGTTTCCGGGTCGAGTGCGAGCGCGACTAAGCCGACGAGACCGGCGAGTGCGAGTGGAGAGAGAGACGCGAGAAGGGCGCGGCGGCGCATGTACGCAGGACTCTCGGACACGGGAACCAATAGTTTTCGCCACAGGGAGAGCGTCGTATCGCGGTGAGAGAACCGCCTTTCGGAGGGGGAACCACAGCAGAGCGCATAAACGACCTTTTGTACGCGCATACCCGACACGTCAATATGCACTGCCGGCGGTGTGGTAATCCGTTAGAGAAACCCGGAGACTACTGTCTCACCTGCAACACCGCCAACTGCGATGTCGTCGTCGCCGTCATCGTTGCCGACCGCGCGACGCTAACATTTCTCGCCGAAGCCGACGTGGTCGGCGAGACGACGGTGCCGGCGATACCCGAATCGGACGCCGAGACGAAGGTCGTCCAACTGCGGAACTGCGCCGGGTTGGTCGCCGACGAAATTCGGCGGAAGCGCCCGGAGACGGTCTACGCCGCCGGTGAACGAGCCCCCCTCCGGGAAACTCGCGCGCAACTCCACTACGAGTTCTACCGCGTCTCCGACGACGACCCAGTCCAGAGTGTCCTCGACAGTCGCGGCGAACGGACATTAGAGGTCGTCGACATCCCGCCCGCGGAGAAACTCGGCGGGAGCCACACGACGCTCATCGGCAGGCGAGCGGGTCGCAGAGCGATTGGTGTGGTTGCCGGTCACCCGCACGTCAAGAAGGTCATTCCCGGTCCCATCGACGCCGGAGGGAAGGGGTCGCGGACGGGACTCCGTGCGAAGGTCACCCGCGCCGACGACAACGGAAACGTCAGACTACTGCTCCGCGACGGGTCGAGCGTCCAAGAAAACCGCATCGTCACGACGGCGATGAACCGCGAGACGGGCGAACGCGTCCGCGACGACCTGAACGAAGCACTCCGCGAAGAAGAACTGCAAGACGAGTGACGATGCGGAGTGTGGTGGGACGCACCCAACGCGACTTCGATGGCAAACTGACAGCAATTCTCGGCGGCGAGACGACTCGTAGGGTTTATCCATACCGGCGAGGTAGTTCGCGGTACTATGGCCGAAAAGAAGGCTCGATCCGTCGGAAGTGCCGGGCGCTTCGGCGCACGGTACGGCCGCGTCGCTCGCCGCCGCGTCAAGGAAATCGAAGCAGAGATGCGCAATGCAAAGGTTGACGGCGATAACGTCACCCGCGTCGAAACTGGCATCTGGAAGAACGAAGAGACCGGCGAAATCTTCACCGGCGGTACCTACCGCCCCGAGACTCCGGCCGGAAAGCAAGTCAGTCGTTCTATCCGCGCCGCGCTCACCGGCGAGAACGAATAATCTCCAAGTAGTCTCGATTCCTCACATCTCACAATGAGCTACAAGTGTTCCCGGTGCAAGCGCGACGTCGAACTGGACGAGTTCGGTGGCGTTCGTTGCCCGTACTGTGGGCACCGCGTCCTGCTGAAGGAGCGGTCCCCCAACGTGAAAGAAGTCGCCGTCGAGTAGCGTGCGCCCAGCGCACAGCGCTTCTCTCGAATTTGACTACCCCGACGAGCGGCGCGCACGTGTTGTCGAACGCAGCGTCGCCGTCGAAGTCGGCGAAATCGACGACGCCCGCTCAGGTGCGAGCGTCGACCGCGACGGCAACACCGTCGTCGTCACCGTCGAGGCCGACGACCTCGTTGCCCTCCGTGCAGGCGTAAACTCCTGGATTCGGCTCGTCGAGACCGCAGAGACCGTCGCGGCTGCCGGTGAGTCGCGTTCGCAGTCCGCGTAGGAGACCGCGAGTGTTTTTCCGCATAGGGGCCGCGTTTTTCTGCGTGGGAGACCGCGGGTGTTTTAGGGCCGGCGGCCCGTCAGTTCGGGTATGCAGGGAAGTCTGCCGCCAGAAGCGCAGGAGAAGCTCGAAGAACTGCAGAACCTTCAGGAGACCGCCCAGAGCGTCTCTGAGCAGAAGCAGTCCTCCGGGTCGGCACTCAACGAGGCAAAGACGGCACTCGACACGCTCGAGGATGTCGACGATGACTCGAAGATGTACCGCGAAGTCGGCGAACTCCTCATCGAGACCGACTACGAATCGGCCCAGGAAGACCTCGAAGAGAAGGTCGAGAGCCTCGAAGTCCGCGTCGAGCAGCTGACGAAGCAGGAGACGCGCGTCCAAGAGAAGTTCGAGAGCCTTCAGGAAGAACTGCAGCAGATGCTGCAGGGCGGTGCCGGTCCGATGGGCCCCGGCGGCGCATAAATGCCACAGCCAACGGACGAAGAAGTGGTCGAGACCGCCGCAGAGGCGGCTGAAGGCCTCATCTTCGCCCGGTTCAAGCAGTCCCGCGTCAAGGACTTCGATGTCACCGTGACGTTCGAATACGGCGTCCTCGACGTCGACGTGTACATTAACGCACCCGACGATGCCGAAAACGCCGAAGCAGTCGCCGAAGAGGCGGCCAAGACGGCGCAGGAAGCCGTGGACGAACTGTTCGCGGCCGCTGACGAAGAGTAGGGATTCTCGCGGGAACCCCCCGCACTCGTTTCCGACGCAGTGAGCGACGCGTGTTTCTCTCGTCGCCAGTCCCGAGTTCGATGCGAATTCGCCGGACCCTCGTTTGATGCGAATACACCAATGTACACGAACGAACAGCGTGCAACTGCCCGGTATAACTATAACAGACCATGCACTATGGTACCTCATGCCAATACGGAAGACGCCGAGAGGAACGACCGCATTGGACCGCCTCCGCGAACGATACAGCGATGCTGACCGCACGTGCTCGGAGTGTGGCTACGTCGATACCGACGGCGAGTGGTCGGCCAAGACGACCGGTTCGAGGGTGCTCTACCGACACGTCTGTCCGAGTTGCGGTGCAATCGAGACGCGAACACTCTCGCTAAAGAAGTGATAGCTCGGTCTTCGGACCTGTAACATTACCCGGTGAGTGACTACGCTGGCTGAAAGGTGGTGCGACGAGGGTGAATTCTTACGTGACGATGAGGGGTACCTACGTAAGGAAGAACACGAGCAGGCTGACGGCCATCGACGCGAGCAGGACGGCGAGCGCCAGCGCACCGCCCATCGAGACGACGACGTTGGCGTGACTGGCGAGCGTTTCGGTCCGGTCGTTCCCGAAGATGGTTACTTCGACACGTTCAGTTGCCATCCCCGCGCTCACGGGTTCGCTGTCCGCGGCCGCCTCGTCGACGAGTCGTTCGATGGTTGCGAGGAGTTCGTCTTGGTCGATGACCGCACCGACCTGATTTTCGGCCTTGACGGTGTTGACGATGTGCGTGTCCGTCGTCATCACTTCCGCGATGTCGGCCGGGGCGTCCGGCCCGGTTGTGATGGCTTCGACGATGCGGTCGCGTAGCCCCGGTTCCATATTGTTCCCGTCGATGAGGACGTACGCGGTCGTCTGGTCGTTGACCTGCATTAGCGCCACGCGAATACCCAGCGGGCCGATACCCTCACGCGGTATCCACTCGGTTTCGTCCGCCGCGACGCCGAGAGAGAGCGTCCCGTGTGACAGGTCGGTGAGTTTCTCACCCGCGAGTCCGGCGGCGGATATCATGTCGAACGAGCGCTTGCTCCCCGGCGTGACGTGACCGAGGTCGGGCCCCTGCAAACCGTTGTTGCAGTTGTGTGCATCCACGAGGAGGACGTTTCGAAGTCCCTCGGTTCGAGCCTCCGCAGACGCCGAGAGACCGACCGCGTACTCGACGTCGTCTGCGAACTGCGGGGCGTACGTCGAAACGAGGACCGCATCGTCGCCGAAGCGCTGGCCGAGCATTTTCATGTCGCCGGATTCGACGCGGACGCTTTCTGTCACGTCGGTACTGTACTCGATTTTCTCGTAGGCGCTGTCGACGGCGTCGAGAACCACGTCGACTTCGCGCTCGGTGACGAGATTGAAATCGTGACCAGCGGTGGCGTGCGGCGGGAATGCGAGTCCTTCGGCGCGTCTGGCCACCCGTTCGGGGAAGTTGCCGCCGCCGATTTCGCCCATCGGGCCGGGATGAATCATCGGAAGGACGAACCGGGCCTTCTCGCTCCCGTCGTCACACTGGAACGAGAGGACGGTGATAGGGACGATTGCCTCCTGCCCGAGTTGCTCGAAGAAGTCTTCCAGTTCGCGCGTTCCCTCGGCGATGTGGCCGATGAATCCGCGGATGAAGTCGAGGACAGAAACCCCGAGGCTGCGACGCCACGGGCGGTCGACGACGCGGAGGAAGGCGAAGACACCGAAGGCGTAGATGACACAGGTGATAGCGAGGAGTTGGAAGTGGCTGAGGGCGATAAAAGACAGTTCGGGCGGCGCTCTGCCGGAGCGAGCGAGATACGGCATCAAGTACGCATCGACGATGGGCCCTCCAACCTGATAGAAGTGAAGCGTCCCGCTGTAGATGAAGAGTAAGACGGCGGACGTCAGCGTCTGGATACTCGCCGGAACCGACGCGATGAGAAGCGACGAACGAGAGACGGCCATGACGATAAGCAGACGGAACGCGAACACTGACGCGAGAGCAACGACGAACGCGTCGAAGACGAACGTCTGTCCGAGACCAGTGAGATACGAGATAATCGCCGCCAGTGTGACGATAATCACGATGAGAATCTCACCGGCCAGTGCGAGAAGCGACGAGCGATTCCGAGTTAATTTCCCGCCGACGAGTCGGTCGACACCGGTGGTACCGAATGCCGCAACGACGGTTGGGATTCCGATGAAGAAGATGCCTTCCCAGGCGTCTCGCCCGAGGAAAAAAAGTCCCCGCCACGACCCGGCGAGGTCGCCCGAGTCGAACGCCGCGATGCCGGCCATCGCGGCGACGAGCAAGGCGAACCCGAGACTCGTGTACCAGTTGGGTGCGCGAAAGATAAATCGCGACAACCCAGCGAGGTCGCTCTGCGTGGAGGTCATTTTCCGAACAGACAAAACGGAGGCCGGTAAATGTCTCGGCTTGTTTCGAAGGGATGACGATGAAGAACCGTCGAGAATGCTGCAGAGTTGCGATTGTAAGAGCTACGTGGTAACGCCCCCACCGAAAACAGCGTTCTACCGCTTGCAGACTTCGATGAAGTTCTCGAAGACTTCCTCGCCCTCGTCGGTGTGGGCGACTTCGGGGTGCCACTGGACGCCGTAGAGGCCGCGGTCGGCGTCGCTCATGGCTTCGATAGTACACACGTCGCTCGTGGCGGTGTGGGTGAAGCCTTCGGGGACTTCCTTGACTTCGTCGGCGTGGCTGGCCCAGACGCGCGTCTTCGGGGTGAGCGACCCGATAAGCGGGTCAGCTTCGTCGAGAATGTCAACGTCGACGTCGGCGTAGCCGCCGTAGTCGCCAGAGTCAACGCGGCCGCCGAGTTCTTCGGCGAGAATCTGCATGCCGAGACAGATACCGAGAACGGGAACGTCGAGGTCGAGGTAGTCGGCGCTGCGGCCGATGCGGTCCATGTCGGGGCCGCCGGAGAGGACGATACCGTCCGCGTCGATTGCTTCGGGGTCCGTGTCGTTGTCGATGAGTTCGGTGTCGACGCCGAGGTCACGGAGTGCGCGCCGTTCGAGATGGGTGAACTGCCCGTGGTTGTCGATGACGACGATGCGGGTCATGTCCCGGATTGGACTACCGTGCGTAAAAGTGAATCGAAGAGTGGTCGAGATACGCGTATCCATGCATCGAATTGGCACATTCTCCGAACGCGGTCGGTCTCGCGTCCGACTGGATTTCGAACGTTATCTGTCGCCAGCGCGGTCCCGTGCCGACTGAAATCCCATCTCTTCTAGCTCCTTCGTCCGTCGCGCTTCACGTGCAGCGATGGCCTCCGGGTCCGGCGCGGCATCGTCGTCGATGCGGGCGAACGACTTGTGGACCTTCGTGTGGCACCAGCGACACAGTGCGACCGTAATCTCGTGCGACGGGTCATCGCCGTCGCGGGTGCCGTAGGAGAGGTGGTGCTCTTCGAGCAACGGCCGGGCCGCCGAGTCGTGTGCCATGCGGACCTCTTCGAGGCCGCAACGGGTGCATTCCCGCCCATTCGTCGTAGAGGCGTAGTGCGGACAGTCGCGGAACTCACAGCCGTCGGCGGCGACACACTCGTAGTCGACGCGTGCTCGCTCGCGGGCGAACGCCGGGTCGCGGTCGGCGTACTCGCGAGCGAGGCGACAGTGGCCGTCGCTCGTGAGATGGTCGCAGCGGTCGGCGTGGTCGTAAGGGTCGTCGACACCCACGGGCGTCCCTGTCGGCGTCCGCTCCATACAGCGCGTTCGGGACGGCGCAGGCCTAAACGTTGCTCTCGCCGGCTCGTTCGTGGACATCCCGTCTCCGGCGGTGGTTTCATCACGCATCCCACCAAATCCGGGTGCGTGAGACTCGTACACCGACAGAACGGAGACCAAACGACGCTCGCGTCGAACGTCGAGACGGCGGATTCGTTTCTCTCGCAAGCACGCGGGCTGATGTTTCGACGCTCCGTTCCGGACGACTACGCGCTCGTCTTCCGGTTCGATGATGCTGACCGCCACAGTCTCCACATGGTGTTCGTCCCGTTCGATATCGACGCGATCTGGCTCATCGGCGACGAGGTCAAGCAAAAAAAACGACTGTCCGCGTGGACGGGCATCGGGTTCGGTATGGCCGACACGATTATCGAACTTCCGGCGGGGGCGGCCGACGATGTCGAGCCGGGAGACCTCGTCGAACTCGCTGAATAACTCACTCTCCGGGGGTTCGGCCCCGACGAGACACCAATTTCTGTCGGAACCATCTCTTTTATACATTCATCGACAGATGTGTTCAACTACTATGTCGGAACCTACCACACCGGCGGAGGATAGAGTAAGTCGTCGCGAGACGGCTGGCTGTGAAATTCGACGGTTCTAGCTTACAAGGATACGATTCTACCGTGAACGAACGATTCGGGAAGACCCCCGAGCTACGCACTTCTGATTCGGTACAGCTGTTAGATACGACACTTCGCGACGGGGAGCAAGCGCCCGGCGTCTCGCTGTCGCCGGACGAGAAAGCGGACATCGCCCGCGCGCTCGACCGCGCCCGTGTCGACTACATCGAAGCGGGAAGCGCCTGCACCGGTCCCGGCGAGCGCGAAACCATCAAGCGCGTCACGTCGCTGGACCTCGACGCGACGGTGACGAGTTTCGCCCGCGGCGTCCAAAGCGACATCGACCTCGCACTCGACTGCGACGTAGACGGCATCACGCTCGTCGTTCCGTCGAGTGACCGCCACGTCGAGTCGAAAGTCGGCACCACCCGCAAGGGTGTCGTTCAGACGACCGACGAACTCGTCGCGTACGCCAAGGACCACGGCCTGTGGGTCGAGGTCATCGGCGAAGACGGCTCTCGCGCGCCGCCGGAGTTTCTCGAAGAACTCGCACGAACCAGCCACGACGCTGGGGCGGACCGATTCTGTTTCGCCGACACGGTCGGCCACACCAGCCCCGAGCACACGTACGATGTCGTCTCTCGGCTCGCGGAACTCGGGCCGACATCGACCCACACGCACGACGACCTCCGACTCGCCATGGCGAACGTACACGCCAGTGTGGCCGCGGGAGCGGACCTCGTCCACGCCACGGTCAACGGCATCGGCGAGCGCGCCGGCAACGTCGCACTCGAAGAGGTCGCTATCGCGCTGGAGCACTGCTACGACGTCGAGACGGTGAAACTCGACGAACTCTACGCGCTGGCTCAGAAGGTCGCTCACTCGACGGGCGTTTCGCTTCCGCCGAACAAGGCCGTCGTCGGCGAGAACGCCTTCACCCACGAAAGCGGCATCCACACCGACGGCACGCTCAAAGACGACGCGATGTACGAACCCTACCCGCCGGAGACGGTGGGTCGTGAGCGTCGCCTCGTCCTCGGTAAACACGCTGGACGCGCGGGTGTCAAGGCCGCTCTCGACGAACACGGCGTCGACGCAACCGGCGAGGAAGTCGCCGCCGTCGTCGAACGAGTGAAAGAACTCGGCGACCGCGGAAAACGCGTCACCGACGCCGACCTCCTCGCGTTCGCAGAAGACGTACAGGGGCACGAACGCGAACGACAGGTCGAACTCCTCGACCTCACGGCCGCCTCCGGCGGCGGGACTCCGACTGCAAGCGTCAGACTCCGCGTAGAGGGCGAAGAACGCGTCGCCTCCGGAACTGGCTCCGGCCCGGTTGACGCCGCGGTGAAAGCAGTTCGGCAGGCCCTCGGTTCCGACGCCGACGCACAACTCGACGACTACCACGTCGACGCCATCACCGGTGGGACCGACGCGGTCGTCACCGTCGAAGTAACCATGTCTCACGGCGACCGAAGCGTCTCAGTCGCCTCCTCGCACGCGGACATCACCCGTGCGAGCGTACAGGCGATGGTCGATGCGCTCGACCGACTTCTCGCGCCGGGCCATACCGCTGCGACACCAGCATCGGCCGACGACTGAGGAGAAACTCCCGTTTTCAGGGTTGATTCGGTGCGCTTCAGCGCGTCTCTTTTGCGACGAGGTAGGTCCACCCACCTCGGCGCTCGAACCCGATGGCGGCGTCGCCGAGTTGCGTCTCTGCGTAGTCGGCGACTCGGCCGGTCCGAACCGTCGTGACGTCGATGCGTCGCGTTCCGCCCTGTTCGTTCGTGTCTGCTGCGTCCGCGCTCATACCAGTTGCAACGGTGGGAGGGGATATGTATCGAATCCTAGGAGAGTGAAAGTGAAATCGAGGGACAAAGTCGGGGTGTGCTGCGTGCGACTCGGATTCGGTTTTGTTGCGTATCAACATCGATAGTAGGCCGAATGGCTACCGTGCTGTGCCGGGCGTTTCGTTGGGACGTTGTGCGGCTCGGCGCGTCCGTCGCGCTCACGATGTTGCTTCTGCTTCCGATGCTGTCCAGTAAGTGACGAGCACACCCGCTGCGAGAGCGAGCAGGATACCGGTGGAACCTGCAATCTTGTAGGCTTCGATGACGAAAAGGAGGAGCAAGAGGGCGGCGATAGCGTCCAATCTCTGTTCGAGTGCGGAATCCATAGTTCACCATATAGTGCTTGTTTGACAACCTTTTCGTCGGAGGCTCGGTTCACGGGTTGTCTCACATGTCGGACACACACCATCGCGGTGTGGTGAAACGCGCCGCTCGAAGTGTTGTGGCCGCAAGAAGCGCCGAGGGTGGGATTTGAACTCCACTCGCTCACTGCGTTCGCTCGCTAGTTCAAATCTCAGTGAAGCGTACACAGCGAATCAGGTGTGCGAGAAACACAAAAGTCTCTCGCGGACTGAGTTCGCTGAGAAGCGCCGAGGGTGAGATTTGAACTCACGTGTCCGAATGGACAGTAGATTTCGAATCTACCGCCTTGGCCGGGCTAGGCTACCTCGGCTTCCATCGTCTTCTCTCTCGCGGATAGTTTAATCCGTTTCGATTTCCGAGGACTGCGGCGAGGATTCCCACAGTTGAATCGACGGCACATCGGGGGTAAATCGACGGACGCCGACCAATGCGAATAAGTCGCACGCAGACGGGGGACGAGACATGGACATCGACACGGCGAGCGAGACCTGTACGCAGGTTCTCGACGCCATCTCGGAAGCCGTCATCGCCGACCGGTCCTTCCTCGAAACCGTCCTGACAGGCGTCCTTGCCCGCGGTCACGTCCTCCTCGAAGACGTTCCCGGCACCGGGAAAACGCTCACTGCGCGGAGCGTCGCCACCGCGCTCGGACTTTCGTTTTCCCGCGTGCAGTTCACGCCGGACCTCCTCCCAACCGACGTAACCGGGACGAACATCTACGACGAACGCGACCGCACCTTCGAATTCTCGCCCGGTCCCATCTTCGCCAACGTCGTCCTCGCCGACGAAATCAACCGCGCGCCGCCGAAGACGCAGGCCGCACTCTTGGAGGCGATGGAAGAAGGACAGGTAACCGTCGACGGCGAGACGCACCAACTGCCGACGCCGTTTTTCGTCATCGCCACGCAGAATCCCGTCGAACAGGAAGGGACGTTCACGCTCCCCGAAGCGCAGGTCGACCGCTTCGTCGTGAAGTCAGCTATCGGCTACCCGGACGTGGATGGTGAAGTCGAACTCCTCCGGCGGCGTGCAGGACGGACCGAACAGAGTCCGAGCGTCGAGTGCGTCCTCGACCGCGACTCGGTCGTTGCGATTCGGCGCGCGCCAGAATCAGTCCGCGTCGACGACGACCTGCTCCGCTACATGGCTGACCTCGCCCGCGAGACTCGAACTGACCGCCGGGTTCGAATCGGCGTCTCGCCACGCGGAACACAACGGCTGTTCGAGGCCACCCGCGCCCGCGCCGTCATCGAAGGCCGCGAGTTCGTCACGCCGGACGACGTAAAGCACGTCACGCAGTCCGTGCTCGCTCACCGACTCGTCCTCACCCCGGACGCCCGCGTCGAAGACGTACAGAAGTCGGATGTCGTCGCCGACGTGCTCGGCCGGGTAGCCGTGCCGACGCTGGACTGAGCACGCCGACCGCACGACTGAAGAAAAACGGTCGGTATCGCCAGACGACCGAAACGAGCGTCATCGCCTGACGACCGAAACGAGCGCCACTGCGCCCAGCAACAACAATACGACTGCGGCGATTGGCTGGCCGCCGGAGGCAACCGCGTCGACTCCGTAGACGACGCCCGCTCCGACTGTGAGCACGAGGAGTGTCGCCGCGGCGTGAACGAGTTCGAGACGGGTCGTGTCGGTCTCACGGCCCAGGTGGTCGCCGACAGACAGCGCGTTTTCTCCGAGGTCCCACGCGAGAATCGACGCGATAGCCGCCAGTAGGATTGGTTCCGCACCAGGCCCGCTCATACCGCCGACGACGAGCGAGAGGAAAAACAGGCCACCCGCTACGTCAAGGACGCGGCGGGAACTTCGGACTAAGCTGGCAGCGAGGATGACTGTGGCGACGAGCGCCCCAGCGGCAGCCATTGTCGTCGTGAACGCGAGCGCGAGCGTGGCGAGACTGGCCGCCGAAAGCGACATCGCGGTGCCCGTACGCGTCGGTCGGCGAGTTATCTCTTTCATCGCGACCACCCCGCCTCAGCCTGCGAAAGGGCGACTGCGAGCGGTTCGTCACCCCAGTCGCCGACGCGGAGGCCGCTGCGACGCAACTCGCGAAGTCGCAAGTCACGTTCCAACCGTGCGAGTCGGGCACCGACTGTCTGGATTGCCGTCGGGTCCGGCGAGACGAGAGTCACGGCGTGGCCGTACGCCTCCAACCGGCGCGCGACGGATGCGGCGTAATCGTCGGCGAGCGGCGAGCAGAAGATGACTTGCGCGTCGCTCGAAAGCCGACGGCGAAGTCGGCGCATGGCCACGGAGGGGAAAAACGCCTTGTCAGGCGGTGTCGGCGCGAACGCGGCGTGTGTCGCGAAGAGTCGCCGAGCGCGAGCGCGGTGGTCCGACCCCGACGAAGGGGCAAGCCAACACTCTTCCGGGCCGAAGGCTGCGATACCGACGCTGTCACCGCTGTCGAGGAGGGCCGGGAACGCGATGCTCGCGGCGTCGACACACCGTTCGACTGCCGTTTCGTCGTCGGCGTCGGGGGCGACGTGTGCCTCCGAGCGCGTGTCGACGACGAGGACGACGGCCGCGGCGCGCTCTTCTCTGAACTGGACGGTTGCGAGTTCGCCCGTGCGTGCGCGACGGTTCCAGTCAATTCGGCGTATCGGGTCGCCGCGGCGGTACTCGCGGATGGAGGCGAACTCCAGTCCCGACCCCGGTACGTCCGTCTCGACGCGTCCGGCATATCTTGAGGTGAGTCCGCGGAGCGGAAGGTCAGCCGTCGCGGCCAGTTCGGGTTCACACCGCAGCGTCGTCTCTGCGAAAGCTGTCTCGCGACATTCGACAGCACCACTCGGGTCGCGGACGACAGCAACTGTCTCATCCCAGGTGTGCTCGCCGCGAATCGCCGTAACGGTGTACGTCACTGTTGCGGTCGCCCCGGGGCGGAGGGCCGTTCCGAGACGGGCAGGACTGTCAGAGACGGCGAGCGCCGGTGGTACGCCGTCGACGATGCGGAGGTCGAAGAGCGTTCGTGGCCCCTCGTTGGTGACGTGGAGCGTGACTTCGACCTCGTCGTCCGGTGCAGGCGTCGAATCAGTGATGTCACGCTCGATATGTAGCGACACCTCGGGGACGGCGGCGATTCGGGCGTAGCCGAGAAGAACGACACCGAGTCCGGCGAGCAAGAAGAGCGCAGCCTCCCGAGTGAACACACCCGCCGCGGCGGCGATGAGGACGAGACCTTCGATTCCGACCCAACGCTCAGTGTCGAATCGGTGGGTCATGGGTGTTCACCCCCCGTTTCGTCGACCGTGACCGACCCAGTTTCGTCGAGTGAAGTCTGCGCGGACTCGTTTCCGATATTCGAGATTGCAGCGACGGTCCGGTCAACGCGCTCGGCGAACATGGACTGGCCGGACAGGAGCAGTCGAAGTCGGCGACGGAGCGGAAGCGAAGCCTCCGCACCGAGGAAGCGGGCAGCGACTACATCATCGGTCCACGCACCAGAATCGAGAAGCGTCTCGGCTTCCGCCGGTGTTCGACCGCCGCGGAGGACGAGTGCTTGTCGCGCGCGCGATTCGAGGCGGTCGACAACTCGACTACGGGCAGCCCACCGCTTCCGACGAGTCATGGCCGCCGCGATTTCATCATCGAAATCAACGCCAGGAACCGGAACTGAGACGCGCATTTCCGGGTCATCCGTCGTAGTGGTTTTGTACGAGGTATCGCGTCGGCGCTGGACGTACCGAAGCCCCTGTAATGCCGCGAGCGCGGCAACAAGCCCGAGAAACAGGTCGGTCAGTTCGAGTCCGAGAGAGACGCCCGCGATGATTGCGAGTCCCGCAGTTGTGGCGAGAACACCGACGACAAGCGCGAGAGTTCGTGTTTTCGTCATTGGGATTCCTCGGTGTCTTCGCCGGACTCCGAGCCGTGTTTGTTATGACCCGGTTCCCTGTTGGCGTAGGTCGATTCGATGTTTCTGAGTGCCGAAACCGCTCGGCGCTCGCGCTCTGTGGTTGCCTCGAAGCCGCCGTATCTGACCTCCTCGAAGAGCGTCGTCAAGTCAGTCACGTCACCGCGCGACATTCCGGCGTCGACCGCCGAGGCGGCGAACTCGGCCGGTGTGGCGGACTGTGGGTTCGGAACGTCGAGTAGCGTCGTCATCTCACCCCACGCCCGGAAGACTTCGTTTTCCACATCGGTTTCATCGGACTCGATGCGTTCGGCGGCGGCCCCGGCGGCCCGCCCGACAGCAGCGACGTCGGCGTCCGGTTCGACATCCACGGTCTCGGCATCGTCGTCGGGGGTCGGGGTATCTCCGGTACCGGTGACGAGCATCACGAGTGCGACGACCAGTGCGACTGCGAGCAGGAGACCGAACACCAGCGTCGGGGGCGAAACAGTTTGTGCTGCGCTGCCACCGTCACCGAGTTGTCCGCCACCACCCGGCGGAAGAAACGAGACGTTCCTCGCGGCCCCGGAGACGCGAGAGGAGAACGATAGCTCCGTACTGCACGCCGTAAAAAGGCTAATAACGAGGATAACAGGGGGCCCGAGAGTTAAGAAGACGGCAAGCGGCGGGAGAAGCGACCGTGACCTCAGATAGACGTACCCACCGAGAAGAAGGAAAGCGACGGAGATGAGGCCGATAACCGTGGGTGAGAGCAACCACGGGAAACACGGTGCCGGAATATCGAAGTCGCCAGCCGTACTCGAAGCGGGTTGATAGCCAGTCGATTCAGACTCACCCGCCACGCCACCGTCGGAGCTACCGACTCCGAATCCTGATGGGCCGCCGTCCGTGACGACGGTCGAGTCGATAGTCGCCGCGACGAGGGAAAGGGCGACAACCGCGAGGAGGGCGAGTACGAGGGAACGGAGGGCGGAGCGGTCCACGACAAAGGATAACAGTATCCGAGGTAAAGAAATTTCGAGGGACGTCGCGGAGGTCAGATACATGACCGACGAACTCGATGTGAGAGAGTCTCGAGACGATAGCTGAGTCAGTGGGTATTCCGCGTGAGAAACTCAGTGGGTATTCCGCGTGAGAAACGGGTTTCTGAGCGAGGCTCATTGGAATCGAGGCTATTCAAAGGGAAACCCGGCAGAAACTGTCGGATGAATGCACCGAAACAGACCACTCCTGCAAGTGAATGGTGCTCACGAACTGACGGACAGATATCGGGTTTCAACACTCACACACCACATTTGCAAGTGAATATGCGTTGAGATAGTGGGGGGTGGGGTGACCCACAGACACCACTGTTGCATGTGAAGCGCCACGAGCGTGTGAGGGGGGTTCGGTCGGAGAGAGCACGACTACAAGTGAACGAATCCAGAACGTCGACCCGCAACACCCACCACTGTTGCAGGTGAATATGCCGTTTTAGACGTTCTAACTACTGAATTGTCGATATCCGAATCACGTGCGACAACGGTTCTCTCGCCCTTAACCTGTCAGCGCTTTAGTTGAATTCGTGGACTGTTGTTCTACTAGGTACTCTCGTACACTGTTGTTCACTTGCAAAAGTGGTGTGTGTCTGTTAAAACGTGTTCACATACACCTTGATGAATGGAACCTAATGCCACACCAAACACACGTACAAACACCCTCTCACCGGGGGTCAACAACCGTCACACGAGGAAAGACTACCGACAATACGACACCGACCACCAAATTCACATGAATCAGATGAAATCGGGGTTTTAAATAAGGGGACGATACAACGGACCGACGTTAATGCGCCGGTTCGAGCGAAAACAAAACGTCTTCACCAACAAGGACGCCCTCGGGGAGTCCTACAAGCCCGAGCGCATCGAAGAGCGCGACGACGAGATTTCGGAGTACATGGACGCACTCCAACCGGTCGTCGACGGGTGGGAACCGAACAACGTCTTCTTGTACGGCAACACCGGCGTGGGAAAGACTGCGGTCACCGAGTTCCTCCTCGAGATGCTTCTCGAAGACGTATCGCAGTACGACGACGTCGACCTGAGCGTCATCTCTATTAATTGCAAGACGCTCAACTCCTCGTATCAGGTTGCGGTCGAACTCGTCAACGAACTCCGACCACCAGGTGCGGAAATCAGTTCGACCGGCTATCCTCAACAGACTGTCTTCAAGAAGTTGTTCCAGGAGTTGGACGACGTCGGTGGAACTATCCTCATCGTCCTCGACGAGGTGGACTCCATCGGCGACCGCGACGAACTCCTCTACGAACTCCCGCGAGCGCGTTCGAACGGCAAACTCGAAGACGCGAAAGTCGGTCTCATCGGTATCTCGAACGACTTCAAGTTCCACGACCAACTCGACCCGCGCGTGCAGGACACGCTTTGCGAGCGCGAACTGCACTTCCCGCCGTACCAGGCCCCGGAACTCCAGAATATCCTCGAATCCCGTGCTGAGGTCGCCATCGCAGCCGACGCCTGCGAAGAAGGCGTTCTCAATCTGTGTGCCGCGCTCGCCGCCCGCGACAGTGGGAGTGCGCGGCAGGCTCTCGACCTGCTCCGACTGGCTGGCGAACACGCCGAAAACAAAGACGACGAGAAAATCACGCTCGACCACGTCGATATCGCCCGCCAGAAACTCGAACAGGAGCGCGTCGTCGAAGGAATGCGAGAACTCACCGAAAACGGGCATTTTGCCCTCCTCGCAGTCGTCTCGAAGGCCGCCCACGACGAGACGCCGTGCCGGATGCGCGACCTCTATCAGGAGTATCTTCGCCTGTGCAACTCCGCCGGTATCGACCCGCTCGCCCAGCGCTCGGTCCACAACCATCTGTCCGACCTTCGGATGCTCGGCATCCTCTCAGCAGAAGAGAACCGAACCGGGTCGCGGGGGAACTATTACAGTTACGCCCTCGACGTACCCTTCTCCAGCGCGATGGAAGCGCTCTCCGACGTGCTCTCGCTCGATTCCGTCCTCGACGAGATTCGGAAGACGGCGAAGCAGGCCGAAGCGGTCTGAGTCAACAAAATAACCGAAGCGGAGCGTCTCCTCCCTTTTCCTCCCTTCTCCTCCCTTCCCCTCCCTTCTCCTCCCTTCCCCTCCCTTCTCCTCTCCTCAGACAACCGACTCGAACCTCACGCCGAGACCAAGACCGAACCGAACCCCATCGTCCCGAGCATCACGCCGAGACCGAACCCGAGGATTCGGGCCATCGCCCGGCGTGCGTCCGGTTCGGTCCACCCCGTCCCGGTGTCGAGGTGGTTCTGCATCGACTCGATGCCGCGACCGAGTGCGACGGCACCCGACCACCCGAGAAGTCCGAACCCGAACACGAGCGATCCGAGTGCGAACGCCGTGTCGACGCTCGTTGCATACGCACCCGCCAGTACGGTCCCGGCCAGCGCACCCGTCGAGATGAGGACGCCGACGAGGACTGCGGTGCCAACGATTCGGAGGCGGACTGTGGCCTGCTCGACGAGCGGCGGGCGCTCTTCTGTCGGGTGGTCAGGTTCGGCGGGCATGATTTATATATGGTATGAATAAAAGGGCGGTTCGAAGCGTTAGTCGACCGCTTCGCGCATCCGTGGGTCGAGTGCGTCGCGCATCCCGTCACCGAGGAGGTTGAATCCAAGCACGGTGAGTGCGAGGAAGAACCCGGGGAAGAACGACCACCACCAGATGCCCGTGAGGAGACCCTGACTCACGCCGTTCGAGAGCATGAGTCCCCACGAGGGCGTCCCGGCCTCGGCACCGAAGCCGAGGAACGAAAGGGCGGCGAGGTCGATGATGGCGAGACCGAAGTTGAGCGTACTCTGCACCGTAATCGGCGCGAGACAGTTCGGCAGAACGTGCCGAACCAGCACTCTCGGGTCTGCCGCGCCGAGGGCGACGGTCGCGTCGATGTACTCGTTTTCGAGCACGGTCAGCGCGGCCCCGCGGACGACGCGGGCGAACCGCGGCGTGTAGACCAGGGTCAGCGCGGCGACCGCCCGCCAAAGCCCGAGTTCGTCGGGGAAGATGGCGACGAGCGCCAGCGCCAAGAGCAGCGAGGGGAACGCGAGCAACACGTCCATCGTCCGCATGATGACGTTGTCCGTCACGTCGCCGTAGTACGCGGCGATGATGCCGAGACCGACGCCGAGAGTGGTCGACGCGGCGACGGTGACGGTCCCGAACAGCATCGCGTACCACGCGCCGTAGGCGACCCGCGGTAGGAGGCTCCGCGCCTGTCCGTCAGTTCCGAAGAGGTACTGGAAACTCGGTGCTGCGCGGTTCGGGTTCGTCCCCAGTTGCGACTGGGTGATGACCTCAAGGTCGATGAACAGTCGCGCGTAGATGGCGATGACCACCATCGTGACGATGATGGCAATCCCAGCCAGTGCGAGGCGATTCGACAGCAGTCGGGAGACGAACGGCGAGGCTCTGAGGCGGTCGATGAGACCGCGTTGGCCCACATCGGCCGGCGTCTCGGTCGTCGTCTTGGTTTCCGTGCTCATTGTTCGATCCTCGGGTCAAGGATGGAGTAGGGGATGCCGACGCCGAGATTGACCAGCGGGAACAGGCACGCGAAGGGGAGGACCGTCCCCTGGACGCTGG